>JAXDJY010000001.1:0-4990 GCA_034667445.1 Actinomycetota bacterium
CCTCACCTTCCGGGTGTTCTGGGCCGTTCGGGCCGCGGCCGTCGCGTTGCCAGAACGGATGGGGGTGGCGTTGTTCGGCGCGGTCGCTGCGCTCGCCTTCCGCGTGCTGCCGAAGTCGCGGGCCGTCGTCGCGGCGAACCAGGCCCAGGTCCTCGGGCGCTCGCCTGATGACCGGGCTGTTCTGGCAACGACCCGCGAAGCCTTCGTTCGCTACGGGCGGTATTGGTATCAGGGGTTCCACGCCGTCGAGCTCTCGTCGGATGAAGTGCTGCGGCGCTTCCGCTGCGAGGGCAAAGAGCACATGGATCAGGCGCTTGAAGCGGGGAAGGGCGTCATCCTCGCGCTGCCGCACATGGGGAATTGGGACGTCGCGGGCAAGTGGGTACATTCGCTGGGCCTGCCGATCGTGTCGGTCGCGGAGCGCCTCGAGCCGGAGCGGTTGTTCCGGCTCTTCGAGAAGCATCGCCGGGACCTCGGGATGGAGATCCTGCCGCTCGACACCGGCTCGGGAACCGGCCGCGCACTGGGGCAAGCGCTCGGCGACAACAAGGTCGTGGCCCTGGTCTCTGACCGGGACCTCGCCGGCACCGGCATCGAGGTCGAGATGTTCGGAGCGACGCGCCGGATGCCCGCCGGTCCGGCCGCGCTCGCGCTCCGGTCCGGCGCCCCGCTCGTCCCGTGCGGCATCTACGCGGAACCGGGTGGATGGCTGTGCGTCATGCGAAGTCCAATCCAGCCGGTTCCGACCGGCGACCGTCGTGCGGACGTCACCGCGCTCACGCAGGCTCTGGCCACGGAGTTCGAGGCGTTGATCTCCGCGGGTCCTGCGGACTGGCATATGTTCCAGCCGGGGTGGGCGTGAGGGTCGCGCTCATCTGCCCGTACGCGTGGGACGCGCCGGGGGGCGTGCAAGGTCACATCCGGGAGCTGGCTGCTCGATTGCTGGCCGGCGGCGATGACGTCCTGGTGCTCGCGCCGGGGAGCGACGTGGCTCCGGAGCCCGCCGTCGCGATCGTCGGGCGGCCGGTGACCATCGGCTATAACGCATCGAACGTTCCGATCGACCCCCGGCCGTGGTCGCGTCGCGAGATCGGGCGCCGGTTGCGCGCATTCGGCCCCGATGTCGTGCACATCCACGAGCCGTTCGCACCGAGCACCTCGCTCTGGGCGTTGCTCGAAGCCCGCGCACCGGTGGTGGCCACGTTCCACTCATCGTCGGATCGCTCGCTGCTGTTCGACGTCGCGGCCCCCGTTCTGCGGCGTCTGGCCCGGCGCATCAGCGTGCGGATCGCGGTCTCGCAGGCCGCCAAGCGATTCGTCGCCTCCCGCATCCCCGGCAGGTTCGACGTGATCGCCAACGGCATCGACGTCGCGAGGTTCGCCCACGCCGAGCCGGCGGCGCTTGCCGGGGGCCCGACGCTGCTCTTCGTCGGCAGACTTGAGGAGCGGAAGGGGTTCCCCGTGGCCGTGGAGGCGTTCCGGCGGTTGGCGGGGGAGCGTCCTGATCTGCAGATGGTGGTTGCGGGCGACGGCAGGGAACGGGCGGCCGTCGACCGGTTGAACCAGGAACAACGCGACCGGATCCTTCTCCTGGGCAGCGTCTCCAACGAACGCCTCCCGGGCTATCACGCCGCCGCAGACGTCTATCTGGGCCCAGCGCTCGGCGGCGAGAGCTTCGGGATCGTGCTCGTAGAGGCGATGGCCGCCGGCCTCCCCGTGGTCGCAAGCAGGATCGGCGGCTACGACGAAGTGGTCCGCGACGGGGTGGACGGGCTCTTGGTCCCGCCGGGGGATCCCGGGGCGCTGGCATCGGCGACAGCCCGCATCCTGGACGATCCGGCCCTTGCGGCTCACCTGTCCCAGGCCGGGAGGGACCGCGCCGCCGGGTTCGAGTGGGGGATCGTGGCGGCCGCCATCCGGGAACGCTACCTGCGAGCCATCGAGTCGGGGCCGCCGCCGTTACGATAGGTCCATGGCCATCTGGATCGTCCTCGCGGTTGTGTTGCTGGCGCTCATCTGGGTCGCCCTTGCCTTCAACGGTCTGGTGTCCCTCCGCAACAGAGCGAATAACGGCTGGTCCGAGATCGACGTTCAGCTTCGCCGCCGCTACGACCTCATCCCGAACCTGGTGCAAACCGTTCAGGGCTACGCCGCCCACGAACGCGAGCTCTTCGAAGATGTGGCGAAGCTTCGCGCCAACGCCATGGGGGCCAAAGGAGTGGAGCAGCAGGCCGCGGCAGATCAGGCGATGACGGCGGGGCTCGGCCGGCTGCTCGCGGTCGCCGAGAACTATCCCGATCTGAAGGCGAGCCAGAACTTCCTTGCGCTCCAAGAGGAACTGACCGGTACCGAATCCAAGATCGCCTACGCGCGCCAGTTCTATAACGACCAGGTGATGAAGCTGAACACCAAGATCCAGAAGTTTCCGACGAACCTGTTGGCGGGAACGTTCGGATTCTCGCCTCGGGAGTTCTTCCAGGCAGACGACGCCGCCCGCGGCCCCGTCCAGGCGAGGTTCTAGCCCCGCATGTACGAGCAGATCTCGGCGAACAAACGCAAGACGATCATGCTGGTCGTGTTGTCGGTGGTGTTCCTGGGCGCCATCGGGTATGCCGTAGGGCTCCTCTGGTTCTCCGGGCCGGCGGGGTTGGTGGTCGCGGCCGTCATCGCCGTCGTGATGTCGCTGAGCTCCTACTTCTACGGCGACCGGATGGTGCTGGCTGCATCCCATGCCCATGAGGTCACGGCCGAGCAGGAACCGCGGCTGCACAACGTGGTTGAAGGGCTCGCGATCGCCGCAGGTGTCCCGAAGCCACGCGTCTATGTCGTTCCGGAGGATGCGCCGAACGCGTTCGCGACCGGGCGAGATCCCGAGCACTCATCCATCGCGGTGACCCAGGGGTTGCTCGACATCATGAACCGCGTCGAGCTGGAGGGTGTGATCGGCCATGAGATGTCGCACGTGCTCGACCGCGACATCCTCGTGGGGACCGTCGTCGCAACGCTGGTGGGAGCGGCCATCCTGCTCTCGGAGTTCGTGATGCGGTTCTGGTGGTTCGGGGGCGGTGGGCGGCGTGGTGGCGGCGACAACAACTCGGGGGGCGGCCCGCTGGAACTTGTGCTGTTCGCCGTGGGGATCATCCTGCTGGTGCTGGCGCCGCTCCTGGGACAGTTGATCAAGCTGAGCGTCTCGCGCAACCGCGAATATCTGGCGGATGCCCAGGGAGCCATGCTGACCCGTTACCCACCCGGGTTGATCAGCGCGCTCGAGAAGATCCGTGATGCGCCGCACACGATGCGGGGCGCGAACAACGCTACCGCGCACCTCTGGCTCGAGCAGCCCTCTCGCGTTCCTGGTTCAGGCAACACCTCCGCCATGGAAAAGCTCTTCTCAACGCATCCCCCCATCGAGGACCGGATCGCCCGCCTGCAACAGATGTGAAGAACCCGTCGAATTCGGGCGGGATGTTTGAGCAGACCCCTCTTCGCCTCTACCATCGCTGCGCGATCCATCGTCATGGGTCGATCGATCTTCCCTACCCCTCAGGAGGTTCCTCGCCTTGTCCCTCACCAGCCGCGGCCGCAAGGTCGTTTCCGTCGTCGTTGTCGTCGTGGTCCTCGTCGGCGGCATGGCCGCCTGGGCCGTCAGCGGCCACGCGCCGGCCGTCGTCTCGAGAGCCCTGCACATCTCACCATCCCCGTCTCCGCCTCCGCCGCCTCCGCCGTGCCCACTCACCGGCGTCGCGCCCGCCGGTGGCAAGCCCGTCCCGCAGCGTCCCGTCGCCGCGGTGAAGGTCGAGAACACGACGGACGCCTACCCGCTGGTGGGTCTGCAGAGCGCCGACCTCATCTATGAGGAGTTGGTGGAAGGTGGGCTCACACGGTTCATGGCGATCTACCAATGCAAGGACGCGGCGAAGGTCGGCCCGGTCCGAAGCGCCCGTACCACCGATCCCAAGATCTTGATGCCGATGAACACTCACCCGATCCTCGGCTACTCGGGTGCGCAGCTCGCCGTCGTTAACGCGTTGAAGCACGCGGGGATCCTCGCGTTCGACGAGACCAACGGGGCCGCCGCCTTCACGCGCGCGCCGGCACCGCGGGTCAGCCCGCACAACCTGTTCGTGAACGTCCCGAAGCTCTATGCGCGCGCGGGCAAGCAGGCCTCGCAACAGGGGCCGCCGAAGCCCGCCTTCACCTACGGCTCGAGGGTCGTCAACCCGAGCCGGAAGGTCACGTCGGTCTCCGTCCCCTTCAGCACGGGCGTAACCGGCGACTGGAAGTGGAACGCCGTTTCGAAGACGTGGGTCCGCCAGTTGGACGGGAAGCCGATGATGCTGGAAGCGGGGGGCCCGATCCAAGTCACGAACGTCGTCATCCAGAAGGTGAAGGTCACCGAGTCGAACCTCGTGGACGTCCTCGGTAACCACTCTCCGGAGGTCACGCTGACCGGACAGGGCAGTGCCTGGATCCTCCGGGACGGCCGCATGACCGCCGGCACGTGGAAGCGCGGAGGTGCGAAGTCGGTCACGATCTTCAAGACGAAGAAGGGCGAGCGCATCCCGCTCGCCCCCGGAACGACCTTCGTGGAACTCATGCCGAACACGATGACCCCAACCTTCGGCAAGTAGCCGGTTCCTCCGCACGTGCAGAGGGGCGGTAGACTCGTGGCCCTGAGTTGCACTCGTCGAGGAGGGATCCACAGTGGAGCGTGAAACCGGCACGTTTCGGGTGAAGTCGGGTCTGGCGGAGATGTTGAAAGGCGGCGTCATCATGGACGTCACGAACGCCGACCAGGCGAAGATCGCCGAGGACGCCGGCGCGTGCGCTGTCATGGCGCTCGAGCGCGTGCCCTCCGACATCCGTCGCGATGGGGGAGTGGCCCGCATGGCCGACCCCACGAAAGTGCAGGAGATCCAGGAGTGCGTGAGCATCCCGGTGATGGCGAAAGCGCGCATCGGACACTTCGTCGAAGCGCAGATACTGCAGT
>JAXDJY010000002.1:0-2602 GCA_034667445.1 Actinomycetota bacterium
CGGTGTTCCGGCCCACCTCCACCGGGTCCGCCATCGTGATCCTGACGTCGCTGGCGGCATCCGCGGCGTTGGCGGTATCCGCGGCGATCTCGTCGTGGCGGCGCCGCCGGCTGGCCCGGCGGATGACGGCCGAGGGTGACCAACGGGTGGAGGCGCTCTTCCACGAACAGGCGAATTCCGTGACCAGGAAGGACCTGTTGGAATGGCGGACGCTCGAACTCCAGAACTCGCTCGACATGTTGTCCGCCAAGCGGGACGAACTCCTCACGGAGATCGCCGCGATGCAGAGCCGCACTTCAGGGACCGGCGCGAACGCGCGGACCCAGCGCGACGCCAACGGGGCGCCGCAGGACACGGCCACACCGACCCTCGTCGCTGTTCCCGACATCGATGAAGACAAGGCTCCGAAGCCCGAACAGGTGGCTACCGATGGTCACCCTTCCCGGGGCGCCGGCACTACCATCTAGTGGTGCTCGCGTTCAGCAAGGTCCCGTTCATCCTGGGAGCGTTCGTCATCCTCGCGATCGCGCTCGGCGCGTTCACGATCATGCGTCGCCCGCCCGGTAAGTGAACCCTCCAGGATCTACGGGCCTCCGGAGATCCGTTGCGAGGATGCGTGCGCGGAGTCAGAGGGCTGCTATCGTCGCACCGTCCCCGAGCGTGGAGGAATGGGTGCGCCGCAAGAGTTCGCACAGCCTTTGGCTGGTCCTCGTTTGGACGCCGCTTCTCGTCGCCGGTTCTCTACAGTCGGCGCCGGCCAACGCGACCACCCTCCCAGGTTGTCCTGCGGTCGCCTGGGCAGAGAATCCGCAACACAGCGGCTTCTCCTGCACACTCCTGCCTGACCGCCTTCACGATCTCTGGTCGGTCAGGCTGAACCACCCCACCTCCTACCCCCTCATCGCCGACGGCAAGGTCTTCGTAACGACGTCCCAGCCCGGCGGGAGTTACGGAGGGTCGCTGTACGCGCTCGACGCTGCAACTGGTGCGGTGGCCTGGGGACCGATCCCGTTGAGTGGCACCTACTACTTCTTCCCGCTCGCCTACGACGGGGGCAAGGTATTCGTGAACAACTTCGACGGAAAGGTCGTGGCCTTCGACGCGACCACCGGAGCGCAACGCTGGGCGACGCAAACCGAGTACTTCAGTGGCGTTCCGATCGCGACCGGCGGGACGGTCTGGCTCCACGGCTCTTCCGACGTTTGGGGGCTCGCCGAGACGGACGGATCGGTCGCAGCGCAGTCCACGTACCTCGACGGCGACGGTTCGACCATCGCGGCCGACTCGACGGGGGTCTACGCGTCAACAGGCTGCGGCTCGCAATACAAACTCTCGCTGACCGCCCAGATAGTCTGGAGCGACATGCAAGGGTGCTCCGGCGGCGGCGGCGGCGACGTTTCGCTTTGGCGCTCGAAGATGTACGGCACGAACGGCAACGTCATCCTGAAGAAGGTGGACGGGACGAGTGTCGGCAGCTTCGCCGGCCGACCGGCGTTCCGCCATGAACGCGCGTTCTTCGCCAACGGCAACAGCGTCTTCGCGGAGGACGTCAAGACGCAGGTGCCGCTCTGGACGGTCTCGGTTGCCGGCACCATCACGGCCGGTCCGATAACGACGCGCGGCGCAGTGTGGGTCGCCACCGCGTCGAAGTACCTGATCGAGCTTTCGCCGAGCACCGGTGGAGTCCTGTCGAAGCTGACCTTGAACGGAGTACCCGGCGGCGGCGGAGAGTACTCCGGAGATCCCTCCGACATCAACGCTGGCGACGGCATGCTCGTCGTCCCGACCGGTAGGACGGTCACCGCCTACGGTTGAGGTCACCGAGGGCACGAACACGGGCGCGTTTACGGGTTCAACGGCACGAGTTAGTGGTTATGCCGGAGACTTCGCGCCGCGGCCGGTGAACTTGCCGAGCACGCGGGAGACCATGACCTTCTCCGGTGGCGTCAGTCCGAAGATCACCAGGGCGATGTAGTAGACGACTCCCCCGACCAACGCCGTCCCCAACAGGTCGACGCCCCACTTCGGGCCGGACAGCAGGGAGTGGATACCGAGCATCGCCGCCGCGCCGATCGCCGTCGGGATCAAGAGCTTCGCGTAGTAACGGTCGTAGGGTTGGATATGCACGAACCGCCACACCAGCCAGAGGCGCACGGTGTTCGAGAACACGAGCGCGATGGACTGCGCCACCGCCGCCCCTACCGGACCAAGGTGGGGAACCAGGAGGATCGCAACGACTAGGTCGATGAGGAATGCAGAGGTGTACACGATCAGGTCCCAGACGGTTCGACCAGCCATGATGAGTACGAACCCCGCTGCGCCCACACTCACATTCACGATCTGGCCGATGAGCAGAACGCGGAGCCAGGAGCTACCCGCGCCGTAGGTGCCTCCGAATACATGAAGCACCGGAGCCGGCGCGATAAGGAAGAGCAATAACAGCGGCACCGTTCCTCCAAGCGTCCAGCGCGTGATCTGCTTGAAGAGTGCGTTGAGGCGGTCCCGTTCGCCCCGTTCGTGGAGGTCGGCCACGAACGGGCTGAACATGTAGCTCACAGCCGTCAGGAAGAGGACGAGCGCCTGGGCCACACGGATGGCAGCC
>JAXDJY010000003.1:0-6673 GCA_034667445.1 Actinomycetota bacterium
CGTCCATCGCGTACCACCTCACGAAGCTCGGTTGGAAGGACACGTTGCTGCTGGACCGCAGCGAACTGACGTCGGGCTCGACCTTCCACTCGGCGGGACTGGTGGGACAACTGCGATCCAGCGTCAGCCTCACGCGCATGATGATGTACTCCACCGACCTCTACCGGCGCCTGGAGGGTGAGACCGGCGTCAACGTTGGTTGGCACCAGGTGGGATCGCTCCGCCTTGCGTCGTCCGCCGGGCGGATGCAGGAGCTGCACCGCCAGGCCGGCTGGGCGCAGACGTTCGGCCTTCCGCTGCAGATGATCACGACCCGCGAGGCGCACGAGATGTTCCCACTCTTCGAAACGGCAGGGGTGCTGGGCGCCGCCTTCATCCCCACCGACGGCCACCTGGATCCGACGGGACTCACGATGGCGCTGGCCGAGGGCGCGAAGCGACACGGCGTGCACGTGCGAACGGGAACACGCGTGACGGCGATCCGTACACGCGATGGCCGTGTGGTCGGCGTCACCACCGACGAACACGACGAGATCGACGCGGACGTCGTGGTGAACGCGGGCGGGATGTACGCCGGGCAGATCGGCCACCTGGCCGGCATCGAGGTCCCCGTGGTCCCCTTCGCCCATCAGTACGTGATCACGGAGCCGATCGACGGGGTGCGTGCCGACTACCCGACGATGCGCGATCCCGACCGCCTCGTGTATTTCCGGGAGGAAGTAGGCGGCCTCGTGATGGGCGGCTACGAACGCAACCCGAAGACGTGGGCCGTGGACGAAGGACCTCCCGCGGACTTCAACCATCAACTCCTGCCGGAGGACTGGGATCGATTCGGATCACTCGCACAGAACGCCGCCGAACTCGTGCCTGCGATGGACACGGCCGGGATCGGCCACATGATCAACGGCCCGGAGGCATTCACACCAGACGGCGAGTTCATCCTGGGTGAGTCGGACGTTCGAGGGTTCTTCGTCGCCGCCGGGTTCTGCGCGCACGGGATCGCCGGGGCCGGTGGGATCGGCAAGGTCATGGCAGAGTGGATCACCGACGGCGAACCCGAGTACGACCTCTGGAAGATGGACATCAGGCGGTTCGGACCGCAGTACCGATCGCGAGGGCATGCCCGCGCTCGCGCGGTCGAGGTCTACGAGCACTACTACGACATCCACTATCCCGGCGAGGAGCGGCTCGCCGGGCGGCCGCTCAAGATGTCACCCACGTACTCCCGGCTTGCCGAGCTGGGCGCGGCGTTCGGCGAGAAGTCCGGCTGGGAGCGCGCGAATTGGTTCGCCTGCAACGAAGACCCCGCCCACGAGGAACTCCGCCCCCACGGATGGGCCGGGGAACACTGGTCAACCGCCATCGTGACCGAGCACCTCGCCTGCCGCGAACGCGTCGCGCTGTTCGACGAATCGAGTTTCGCGAAGATCGAGGTGTCGGGGCCGGATGCTGCCGACGTCTTGCAGCGCATCTGTGCGAACGATATGGATCGTGAGCCGGGGTCCGTCATCTACACGCAACTCCTGAACGAACGTGGCGGGATCGAATGCGACCTCACGGCCACGAGGCTCGCGCCCGCACGCTTCCTCTTGGTGACCGGAACCGCGTTCGGCGCGCACGATCTCAGCTGGATCCGCCTGCAACTCCGCCCCGGCGAGGACGTACGCGTCGAGGACGTGACCTCATCGCGAGGGTGCTTGGGGCTCTGGGGTCCGCGCGCGCGGGATGTCTTGGAGCGTGTCACCAGCGAAGACGTCGGCAAGGCTTTCGGCTTCATGACCGCGCGGACCATCACGGTCGGTGACGTGCCGTGCCTGGCCCTACGCGTCACCTACGTCGGAGAACTCGGGTGGGAGTTCTATCCCGCCACCGAGTTCACCGCGGCGCTCTGGGACACGCTGTTCGAGGCGGGACAGGTGCACGGGATCGTCCCGGCCGGCTACCGAGCCATCGACACCCTGCGGCTGGAGAAGGGCTACCGGGCGTGGGGCTCGGACATCACGCCGGAGGAGACTCCGCTCGAGGCCGGACTAGGGTTCGCGGTCCGGATGGACGTGCCCGGGTTCGTAGGGAATGAGGCCCTGGAGCACCAACAGAGCCGGGGGGTCGAGCGAACGCTCGCATGTCTGACGCTGGACGATCCGCGAGCGATGACCCTTGGCAACGAACCGGTGTTCCACGCCGGGACGGTGGTGAGCCGCGTGACCAGCGGCGGGATCGGGTACGCCCTGGGGACGTCCATCGCGTTCGCGTATCTGCCGGTCACCATCGCCACACCGGGCACGCGCCTCGCAGTCGAAGTCTTCGGGGAGCTGGTGAGCGCGCTCGTCGCCGAAGCGCCCCTGTGGGACCCGGCGGGTGAGCGGATCCGGAGCTAGTCCTTCCTGTTACGCCACGGTGTCGCAGTTTCGCGGGCGCGTTGCTCCGGTCCGGGAACGTCCTCCCCGACGAAGATCGAACCGTTCCAATAGGCCTCGACGCGTTTGTTCTTCAGGCCCTTCAGATCCAGGTGCAACTCCTCAGGTCGATCGAGGCGACCGAAATCGTGGTGAAGCGTGACCCCGCCGTCCTCGGTGACCTGGAACCGATGGGGACGCCTCGAACTCCGAGTGAAGCTCGACTTCTTGCTGGCGCGAGGAGGTTCACAATGGGCCTCTAGCCAGACATAGGAGCCGACGGGACCCCGGCGCGGGTCGAGCCAGACCCACACGTTGCCGCCCTGCTCGGCGATGTAGTCCGCCACCTTCGGAGTCGTCACGATCTTCATCAGCGAAAGGTACCTCTCCTCGTCGACGCGCAGGAGAGGCTCCGACGGCCGTACCGCCGGAGCCTCTCATCGCCCAAGGATGGCTACGTGATCTCCTCGGGTGGGACAACGGCCGCGAACTCTTTATCTTTGCCAACAGCTGCGTAGTAGATCAGGCCGACGACGACGATCACCCCGATGATCAACTCCATGAGCGGGATCGAGTTCAGGAACCCGATATGGAAGTTCACGAGTTGACCGAAGCCGTAGTCGCTCTGCTTCGCGGTCGGGTTGGTAAGAACCCGTAGAGATGTCGAATCGCTGGTCCACCACATGAGGTTGATGATCATGGCTCCGCCCCACAACAATGCCAGGACGTTCACGACCTTTCCCCACACACCGAGCTTGAAGGGAGCATCCGTCTTCGGCCATCCCTTCGCCCTGGCTCGCATGACGGCGATGTTGCCGAGGAAGTAGCTGATATAGATCATCGCCGTTGCCGCAACCGCGATCACCGTCGCCCCCGTGAACTGGAGGAACGGGATCGCGGCCAGCACAGCGACGCCGATACATGCCCCGATGGGCGTGTGGAGTCTCGGGTTGACCTTCGACATCGGCTTGGAGAGCGGCAGCTGGTTGTCGCGCGCCATCCCGAACGCCAGCCGAACTGTCGACGTCATGATCGACAAGCAGCAGACGAAGATCGCCGCGGAGACGATCAAGAGATACAGGTCGGCGACCCACGAGGTGAAGACGGCGTCGATGATCAACGCAGGCCCGAAGAACCCAGCGATCGCGTCCTTCAGCGACGGGATCGCCATCAACGTCCCCCAAAGGAAGATCGCGCCGATCACGAAGGCACCGGCGATCGAACCGAGGATGGCCTTCGGCGACTCAGCCTTCGGATTCTTCGTCTCCTCCGCAAGGGTTCCCGCCGTATCGAAGCCATAGATCACGAACAGACTCATGAACATCCCAACGAGGAAGTTCGAGGCCGTCACGTGCGTCCCGCCACTCTTGAAGATGACCCCGATCCCTTGGTTGTTGTGGACGATGGCCATGATCAGTGCGAACACCACCATGCCGAGGATCTCGAAGACAACGCCGGTGTTATTCACGATCGCGACGAGCTTCACTCCATAGATGTTCATCACGGTGATGATCACGAGGGCGATGAGGGCCGTGACGAGCTGCGCGTGACTGCCGAGCGCCACATCGAAATGGGTACTGAAGAGTTGGTTGATCAGTGGCAGCAGCGCGATCGGCAACGTGGCCACCACGGCCGCGACGGTGATCACGCCTGCGAAGAGGTAGATCCACCCCGTGAACCAGGCGTACTTACGACCAGACAGGTACTTCGTCCACTGGAATACGGAGCCAGCCACCGGAAAATGGCTCGAGAGCTCCGCGAAGTTCAGCGCCACGAACATCTGCCCAATCGCCACCACAGGCCAGGTCCACCAGAGCGCGCCACCGACGGCGATGAGCCCCAGGTAGAAGAGCGTGAAGATACCGGTCGACGGCGAGATGTAGCTGAACGCCACTGCGAACGAACTGAAGGTGCTCAGCTCGCGCTTGAGCTCCTGCTTGTAGCCGAATCGTTCAAGATCCGCGGTATCCCGTGCTGCCTGATCGCTCTGTTGTTGCGACATCCGTTCCCCCTTCCGGACTACGCCGAGGGGTCGCGCGGATGCGCGACCCCGGTCGTTGCTCAGCCGCCGCGGGGCACGCCGACCGCCTCCGCGATCACCACGTTGAGCCCCAGACGCCCGAGGTCATCCCGGTAGTCCGGGTCCATCCCGACGTCGGTGATCAGATCGGCTACCGCCGTGATGGGCGCAACGGCGAAATCCGCCACGGTCCCGATCTTCGTGTGGTCCGCCACCAGCGTTACCGGGCCGTGGGTCTGTTCGATCATGACGCGGGTGACGTCGGCCTCGGCCGCCACGGGCGACGTGACGCCTGCACGCAGGCTCACCCCTTCGATCCCCAGGAATGCCCGTCCCGCGAACACCTTCCGGATAGTATCCGTCGCGAACGAACCTACGCACGAATTGGAGGGCGGGCGATATTCGCCGCCCACCAGGATCACCGACACCGACCGCTCGGCCGACTCCAGTGCGATGCCGACGTGATTGGTGACGATGGTGATGTCGCGGATCCTGCCCTCCAACGCCCTGAAGACCTCGAGCGTGGTCGTGCCGCCGTTCAGGAACACGGTGTCGCCGGACTGGACCATGGCGGCAGCGGCCCGCCCGATCGCGCGCTTCTCGTGAAGCATCGACGCCGCTGCTTCGCCGTAGGCAGGTTCGGCGCGCATCCGCTGCGCCGGGATGGCGCCGCCATGGGTTCGCTCGAGGAGACCCTTGCCTTCCAGGTCCTCCAGATCCCGTCGGATGGTTACCTCAGAGACACCTAGGAGTTCGCTCAGCGTGGAGACGCGGACGGCGTGTCGTTCGGCCAGGACCTCGAGTATCCGGGCTTGCCGTTCTGCGGGCAGCGGTTGCTCCACTCGCCGATCTCCTTTTGGTTCGTGCACGTTCTCGATCGGATCTGTGCGAGTGTCTGCCTCGCGGCGGCCGAACGCAAGCTAGCCGCGTCGACGGCGGCGGAGGGAGGGTGTGTCTTCCTGATACACGATCCACATCACAACGACCGCCGCGGCCAGTCCGCCGAGCGGGATCGGGGCGTGGAGGAACGTGAGGATCCGTCCCCCGTTGGGGATGACCATCCATGCGCTCCCCTCGACATCTCCCAGCTTCGGGCGCCAATCGTCGGGCGTCGGATTGTTGTCCCCTTGCGTGATGAAGCCCGTCGCCGGGGAGCCGCCGATGATCCGGTGGATCACCGTGAGGCCGGCGCCCACGTCTCCCCCCGGGACCTCGTAGGCGATCACGTCACCGACCGCGTACGACGACCGTCGATGCGAGATCACCAGGTCACCGGTGTGATACGTGGGTTCCATGCTGACGCCCTGCACCATCACGAAGGCGGCCGGGCCCCCGAGCTTGGCGGGCCGCAACGCCGTGAACCATCCCGCGACGAGCAGAGAAAACACGACGGCGAACACGATGTTGCCGATCAGGTGACGGCGTCGACGCTTAGCGCCATCCGCCGCCAGAACGACCACCACATCGATCGGCGTCTGATCGACGAAACCGAACTCGTCTTTCGTGCTCGCCGTTCTCATGTCGCGTAGGTCACCACCAGTTGCGGCGCTTGAGGAACGCTTGCCGCGTCGGAAGTCCCGAACGTCGTGGTCTTCCCGGGGTTCACATCTTCGGAGTCATCACGGATCATCCAACCGTTGTTCGTCAGCGTCCCCGCGACGAATGACGCGACATCGGTGGTAACCGTCCAGGACACGTACTGCGCTGCGGCCGTGTACGTGCATGCGGCGCTTCCGATGGTGATGCCATCGGTCCTGCTCGCCGTCGACGGGTTGTTGAGTGTCGTGCCGAACGGCTGGTTGTTCCACGTGATGGCGCCCTCGGTCCACGACGCGGTTGCCGGGTAGATGTCTTCGGTACGGCAGGTGGACGCGATGGCGGTGACCCAGAGCCGAAGCGTCGCGCCATCCACCGTAGCCGACGAGGGGATCGTGGGGCTGCACTTCGTCAAGTCGAAGCTGATGTAGGAACGCCGGTTCTTGTTCTTCGCTGATTGCGCATCCATCGTCGTGGCGGCACCGTTGTTCGTGGTCGGAGTGTTCTCATCGACATAAGTCTCGAACATGGCGGTGCTGGCGGCGATCGTGCCACCGAGCGTGCAGGTTCGGTACACGGTGAGCTTCCCCGATGCCACCGTGAGTCCGGCGGCGAACCCGGCCTCGGCCTGCGCCATCGTCGCAAGCCATGTAGCGATCACGAGGAGGAATGCCGCCCGTCGGATCCCGTTGTGGCGCACGCTAGGGCCCTGTGATGGAGA
>JAXDJY010000004.1:0-2936 GCA_034667445.1 Actinomycetota bacterium
CCCGAACCACCGGTCGCAGAGTGCCTGCGCGGGCTCACCGGCGAGATCGAGTTCGTCGTCGAGATCCAGCAGCATGATGAAATCGTTGCCGGTAGCTTGAAACTTCGAGAACGAGACGGTCACCCGCCGGCCCCCAGGTAGGTGGCGATCTCGTCTACGGCGTCGAGCGCGCCTGCCTCCCCCACCGAGAACCAACGCACACGTGGGTCACGGCGAAACCATGCCATCTGCCGACGCGCGAGCTGTTTGGTTCGTTTGACGGTCAGGGCAAGGGCCTCCTCGAGCGGCAGCGTGCCATCAAGATGACGGGCGAGTTCAGCGTAGCCGATGGCTTGGGTCGCGGTGAGCCACCCAGCGAATCCTCCGTCGGCGAGGCGCCGTACCTCCTCCAACCAGCCCGCCCGCATCATGGCGTCCACCCGCCGGGCGATACGCAGATGCAGCGTGGCGCGGTCCAGTTCGATGCCGGCCACCGTCGCCCGCTCGGTCGGGTAGCGATCCCACGCCGTGGCGAACGAACTGAAGGCCCTGCCCGTAAGCCCGGCGACCTCCAAGGCTCTGATGGTTCGCCGGACGTTGCCGGGTTCGATCTTGTCGGCCGCCACCGGATCCATGTCGCGCAGCCGGGAGAAAAGGCGCTCTGAGCCCAGCGCATCCGCCTGGTGCTCCAGATCCTCACGGACGTCGGGATCGGTGGGGGGGAACTCGAGGTCATCGACGCACGCCCGGAAGTAGAGCCCCGAACCGCCGACCAATAGCGGGGTCACGTCCCGTGCACGCAGCTCCTCCAGCACACCGTTCGCGAGTTCTTGATACCGCGCGACGGTGAACGGTTCGCTCGGATCGACCAGGTCCATGAGGTGATGCGGAACGGCTGCGCGCTGCGCCAGCGAGGGCTTCGCCGTCCCGATATCCATCCCCCGATAGATCAGCATCGAGTCGACCGACACGATCTCAGCGGCGAACGTGCCCGCGAGGGCGAGCCCGGCCTCGGTCTTCCCGCCGGCGGTGGGGCCGACGAGGGCCAGCGTCCGCCCCGTCCGTGGCCGCATAGCCTCGCTAGACGGGAACCGGCGCTGGCACGACCCTGCCGCGGAGATGATGCGCGGCGGTCTCGATCACTTCTGCCCACGCGAACGTGCCGGGCGCGAGCGGTTCGGAGAGATGCACGATCCGGTTGGTCCGAGTCCGCGATTGCGTCGAGTGGCCCTTGCGGTCGCCGCCCTCGGCCAGCACTTCCACGACGGATCCCAGTTGTGCGGCTGACGACGCTTCGGAGATCTGCGTCTGGAGTGTCATCAATCGTTCGAACCGCTCCTGGACCACGTCCTTCGGAACCTGGTCCGCCATGATCGCGGCCCGGGTTCCGGACCTGGGCGAGTACTGGAACATGAATGCGCTGTCGAACCGAGCCGTCCGGACGGCCTCAAGCGTCTCGGCGAAGTCGGCCTCCGTCTCGCCCGGGAAGCCGACGATGATGTCGGTGGAGACCGCAACCCCAGGGACCGCCGCGCGGATCGCGTCGAGCCAGCCGAGGTAGCGGTCCCGGCGGTATGAGCGCTGCATCGCCTTCAAGACCCGATCCGACCCCGACTGCAGCGGGAAGTGGATGTGTTCGCACACCTTCTCGCACCTGGCCATGGCCTCGATCACGTCCGGCGTGAAGTCGTGCGGATGGGGGCTCGTGAATCGGATCCGTTCGAGCCCCTCGATCTCGTTCACCTCTCTGAGCAGCCTGGCGAACAGCGGTCTGTTCGGTCCGCCGGGAACGCTCACATCACGGCCGTAGGTGTTCACGTTCTGTCCGAGGAGCGTCACTTCGACGACGCCGGTCGCGACGAGTCCCTGGACCTCCGCCAAGATGTCACCGATCCCACGCGAACGTTGCGGGCCCCGCACGAACGGAACGATGCAGAACGTGCAGGCGTTGTCGCACCCGGGCGCGATCGAGACCCAGGCTCGGAACGAGTCCTCCCGAACCGCGGGCAGCGGGCCGGGGAAGCGCTCGGTGTACTCCTGAACATCCATCTGCGGCCCGTCCTGGGCGGCGGCGCGAAGGAGATCCATGAGCCTGGGCAGGGCGTGGGTGCCGATCACCACGTCGACCCAGGGGGCGCGTTCCTGGATCACTCCCTGATCCTTCTGCGCCAGACACCCGGCTACGATGATGCGCAGTTCCGGGTTCTGGTCTTTCAGCGGCTTGAGATGGCCGAGGTTACCGTAGAGCTTGTTGTCGGCGTTCTCTCGGATCGCGCACGTATTGAGCACGATGACGTTCGCCTCGGCCACGTCCGCGGTCGCCACCATCCCTTCGGCGGCGAGCACGCCCGAGATGCGCTCGGAATCATGTTCGTTCATCTGGCACCCGAAGGTGCGGATCAGGTACCTCGGCTCCATGGCGTCGAGGCTACTACCTGCGGGAACCCATCACTTCGCATACTCGACGGCGCGCGACTCCCGCACCACGGTGATGCGGATCTGTCCCGGGTACTGCAACTCCTCCTCGACTTGCTTCGCGATATCCCGGGCGATCACCTGCGCCTGCATGTCGTCCACCTCCTGCGGCAGGACCATCACGCGCACCTCTCGGCCGGCCTGCATGGCGAACACCTTCTCCACCCCGGGCTGGGCCGTGCAGATCTCCTCCAACCGTTCCAGGCGCTTGACGTAGGTTTCGAGCGACTCGCGCCGGGCACCGGGACGGCCGCCGCTGATGCCGTCGGCGATCTGGGCCAGGACGGCGTCGATCGAATGCTGCTCGACCTCGCCGTGGTGGGACTCGATGCAATGGACCACCTCGGGTGTCTCACCGAGCCGGCGGGCGATCTCGGCGCCGATGATGGCGTGTGACCCCTCCACCTCGTGGGTGACGGCTTTCCCGATGTCGTGCAGGAATGCTCCGCGCTTCGCGATCGTCGCGTCCACCCCGATCTCGG
>JAXDJY010000005.1:0-6039 GCA_034667445.1 Actinomycetota bacterium
CATCTCAGCCATCGCGCGGAATGTCTGAACGACGTCCTGCGCGAGCGCGGCGGGATCCACAACTTCGCGGTGCAACTCCAAGACGCCGGCGTCGGCCATCGATAACGTGCGGAGGTCGTCCAGCAGACGTGCCATCACGATGGTTTCGGCCAGCACGGGTTGGAGGTGCGAATCGTCTGCGGGGTAGAGCCCGTCGAGCATGCCTTCGACGGATCCACGGATCACCTGCAGCGGGGTGCGCAGTTCGTGCGTGATGTCGGCCAGCAGTTCGCGCCGGCGCCGTTCGTTGGTCTCGAGCTGTTCGGCCATCTGGTTGAAGGCCTCGGTCAGGCGACCAAGCTGCCGCGCGTCCGATGCGGCAACGCGCGTCCTGAGGTCACCACCCGCCACCCGGTCCGCCGCGTCCATCAGCGAACCGATCGTCCGGGCGTTGCGCCAGAGCCACCGCGCGCTCATCACCAAGCCGGAGAGCACCACGATCGAGGCGACGATCGTGACGCCGAGCGGCGGTGCGTTCCCCGAGATGACCGATGCGACCACGGTGGCCAGGGCCGCCACCAACAGGATCAGAACCGACAGGAAGACGAACGCACCACGGCGGAACCGCCGCCCGGGTCCGCCCCAACCGGGGGGACCCCACGGAGGGCCGCCTCGGTGCTCAGGCATCGGCGAACCGGTAGCCGACACCGTGCACCGTCAACACGTAGCGCGGCCGCCCGACCTCGGGCTCGATCTTGCGGCGCAGGTTCTTCACGTGAGCATCGATGGCGCGCTCGTAGGACTCGACGGTCACGCCGTGCAGCGCATCGAGCAGCTGGCCCCGCGTGAACACGCGGCCCGGCTCCCGGACGAACGTCGCCAGCAGTTGGAATTCGGTCGGTGTGAGGTCGACCGGCTCGCCGCCGACACGGGCGCGCATCTTCGGCAGGTCCACCTCGACATCGCCGGCGCGAAGCACTTCTGCCCCGGCCGTGGTCCCGTTGGTTCGCCGGAGCACCGCGCGCACGCGGGCGACCAGCTCTTTCGGGCTGAAGGGCTTCACCAGATAGTCGTCGGCGCCCAGCTCCAGACCGACGATGCGATCGGATTCCTCGCCGCGGGCGGTCAACATGAGGATAGGCGTGGTCGCCGCGCGCCGAAGTTCGCGCGCAACATCCAGCCCGTCCAGCCCGGGGAGCCCGAGATCCAGGATCACTAGGTCCGGCCGGGAGCCGCGGACGCTGGCAAGCGCAGCGGTTCCGTCGCCAACCACGACCACCTCGAAGCCCGCGGCCTCGAAGTAGTCGCGGAGGTTCCGCGCGATCTGCATCTCGTCTTCGACAACAAGGATGCGCTGCATTGGGTGAGCCTCTCGCGCGAACGGGGCGGAGGCAACCGGCCTCCGCCCCTCGCGTGTTTCAGGCCGTTGCCCCGGGCGTGGGCGGAGCCTCGCCGTGCTGGCCCTGATGCCACTCGCGGGCCCGTTCCTCGAACCGGCGGCGGCCCTCATCGTTCCAGGGGCCGGGCCCGTGGCCATGGCCGCCGAAGCGGCCGGCTCCGCGCGCGATCCCCTTCAACAGGAAGATCCCACCGATCAGGAAGAACGGGAACAGGAAGAACCCGGGGAAGAACGCTCCGCGCCCGTCGTCGACCACGTGGACGACCTGGACCTGTTGGCCGTTCGTCTCGGCGACCTTGACCTGCTCGATGCCCTGCGTGATCCCGCTGCGCTCGCCCGCGCGGTAGGCGCCGATCCCGACACCGACCCCCGCGAGGAGCACGAACAACACTGCAACTGCGATCCCTCGACGCATCACTGGACCTCCTTGTCTTGCGTCTCCCTCGAGACTGGCGCCGAGATGTGAAGAGCCCGTGAATGCGCCGCGGAGGTTCGTCGTGACCGCTGGACCGGGTGACGCTGCCTATGCCCGCTGATGCGGGGATAGGGGCCGGGCGCCAGGTCTAGTCAACGTCGCCGGCTACTTCTTGCCCATGTCGGGCTTGAGGAGCGCGTAGATCGCCATCGCGTGGCCACGGGCCAGTCCGAAGTCCTCGTTCAGCCACGCGACGATCTCACCGGCCTTCACCTCCGGCTTCAGAAGCCCTTTCTTCTTGGCGATAGCTTTGAAGTCCTCCGGCGATTTCCCCGTTTTCTCTTTGATGTTGTCGATGTAGGCCTGAAAGGTCATCTCCCATCCCTTCGTCGATCCTCAGCCGGTCGTCAGCGGTGCATCGGGGAGCGTAGGCGTTCGGTCCTCCGGTCGATGTCATACGCAGGTAGGCGAGCCCCGCCCCCACCACGACCAGCTCGGCTCGCGGAACCCGAAAGCTCGCGCGAGCCAGTCAGCGGCGGAGCCGACGTCCTCGTAGGAGATCAGCGGGATAACACGGGGCATATCCTGCATCAGTCGCGGTCTGGCCAGCTGGCGACGTCGACCTCGTTGCCCTCGGTGTCGGCCAGCGTCCACCAGCCCGGCGCGTTCTCGTCGTCGACCACGTGGCCGCCGGCCGCAAGCGCCGCCGCGACGCGCACCTCCGCCTGGTCGTGCGGGATATAGAGGTCGATGTGGATCCGGTTGCGCTGCGGGCGCGGCGCGTCCATCTGCTGGAACCAGAACGGTGGTCCCTGCAGGTCGGGATCGACCACGTCCTCGTCGCCCACCTTCTCGTAGCCGAGCGCGGCGTGCCAGAACGGCAGCACCTCGGGGATGACGAGCGCGTCGATCGCGACCTGGACACTCTGCAACCCCGTCAGATCCACGGTGGCACCCAGGTCGCGTGCCACCTCCGAGATCTGCCGGGCGAGGTCGAGATCGCGTTCGCTTCGTCCGCCGGTGTGCGTTCCTACACGCACCGTCACGCCGTCCGACCGAAGATCGATGTCGGGCGGATTGCTCGCGGCGTCGGGCAGCTTGCCGATCGCCTCAACCAACGCGAGGCCACTCGCGAACGACCCCGTGCGGAAATGCGTGGCTGCGTCGTCCCTGATGACCCGCCAATCGAACTCGTGGAACCGCTTCGCTGCGACCGACTCGCTCATGTGTCCCTCCTCGATGCGACCCTACCGCTGTCCCGTCAGCCTGGGCGTAGGGTGGCAGAGTAGAGAACTCCACCCCACGAAGGGATCCCAGACGATGAAGCACTACGCGCGCCTCCTCTCGATCGGCTCCACCGCGATACTCGCCGCGACGCTTTGGGTCGGAACATCTCCGAGCGCGCTGGCCGTAACCGGGCCCCCGAGAACACTTCCGAGCGGCAATCGTATGTACACGATCCCGTGCAACACGGCGCCCGACCAGTACCACCTCTTCCGCGTACATCCGACTACCGGGGCCTTCACCTCCATCGGAGGAACGACCGACATCCAGGGGTCCACGTGCGCCTACGGGATGGCATACGACGCGACGACGAAGAAGTCATATTTCATCGCCGGCAACACGACCTCGGATAACTGGCCACTGATGAAGGTGAACCTGCGCACCGGAGCCGAGTATTTCATCCGGAACATCAAGGTCGCCGGCACGGCACTACACCAATCAACGGCCTTCCCCGCAGTCGCCGCCATCAGTAACAAAGGGCACGCATACCTGATCGCCGCGAACAACCTCTACTCGCTGAACCTCCGGACGGCCAGAGCCGTGCTGATCGGCGCGACGGGAGCGGCGAGCGACATCTACGCGTTCGCGATCAACCCGAAGACGAACGTGTTCTACGCAGTCGGCGACGCCGGCGAGGTGTACAGCATCAATATCCACAACGGCATCGGAACCTATCTAGGGACGGTATCCACGGTAAACAACGCCGTGTATTCCCTGCAGATCGACACGGCCGGCATCTTCTGGATCAACGAAGGTGGCAGCGACTCGACGTCCCCTCCCAGGATCGGGAGCTTCCGACTCCAGAACATCGCCGGCTCGATGATCGCTTCGTCCGGGCAGATGACGTACTACTCGGGAGCCTTCCTGATCAAGCATTGAGGAGCAGCGGCGCAGCCGACAGTGCCGCGCTACCTGCCGAGCCCGAATCCACGGTGCCAGGACCCGACGGACCATGAGGCCTGGATCAGGTAACAGCCGGCTTCGGGGAACGAGAGCAGGGAGGGGTACTCGGTCCACCCGGCCCGCTGGCTGGACGTTCCCGGGTCACTCGGGTCAAGGACGAGGGTGTCCGACGGATGGCCGCTCAACGGGTCGAACACGATGGCAGCGCCCCTTTGATCGCGCCCCGAGATCGTCACCGGCTCGTTCGTCGCCTGTTGCATGACCCAAAGGACCTTGACGACCCAGCCTCCGTCCTGCCGGCCGGTGTTGTCGCCGAGGTGGAACGAGCCGGTCGAAGAGTCGCCGCGGGTGTAGAAATGGCCGAACGCCGGACTAGCCCCGAACAGGTAGTCCCCCCACGGGGACACGTGCTGGAGAAGCGGACCGTCTGTCGGGCAACCACCGGGTGCGTCAGCGAGGTGCGCAGCGGTCGATGAGCCGCTCGACGTCGGGGTTTCCACGGATCTTGAGGCACGGTCCGACAGCGTCGGAGGTGATCCGACTGTGCACGACAAGAGGGATACGAGAATGATTACGGGATAGCGCGGAGCGTCCGATGCATCCCGCGCACGCACCAGTCCTAAGCAGCCGCCTTGGTGCATCCGTGCATCGTGTTCACGGATCCGAACGAGGGGCCTTGGCCGCGCGTCTGGTCTCCGCTTCCACGCGTGATGGTGCAGAACCAGCGGCCGCTTAGTGTCCGCGTGACGAGCAAGACGCGATGCTTTCCCGCGAACTCGATGTCCACGTGACCGGCGTCGGTGGGTTCGCGGTGATCGATCCACCCGAGGTTGGGTTCCAGACGATCCGCCTTGCGGCTGGTGAACGTCTCGAACGAACCCTTCCGCTCGAAATAATGGAACGCCACCTTGCCACCGTGCCGAACTCGGTAGCGAGCGCCCTTGTCCTCCTGGCTCGCCGAAGCGGCCGAGGTCGTCATGACCGCCAGCGCAACGGCAAGAGCGGTGTTGAGTCCGTATCTCGACATCGAAGATCCCTTCTCTTCGACCATGGTTCCACATCCGGGCTGCCTCGATCAGCCCACGACTCCCCGTTTTCGGCCATCCGTAGGCTCTGAGTGGACCCCGTAGTCGCCCGAAAGGTTCCACTACAAGAAGGCAACCGCGGCGAAGCCTCGGCGCCAACCCGATCGCGATATTCGTTGTCCTACCCCCGCCGTATACTCCCGGCGTGGCCGTGCTAGGCGGGGAGCCAGCGGTGCCCTGTACCCGCAATCCGCTCTAGCGGGGCTGAATCCCCGTCCGAGGCCCGGATGGTCCGGGGCAGCCCTTGTCACGGAGCGTTGAAGGTCGGGTCCTACGCGACTCCAGACCGCGAACCCGGTCAGATCCGGAAGGAAGCAGCCGTAAGCGGAGCCTGGTGGGTGCCGTAGGGATGCCTGGCTGGAGCTTCCGTGTCAGGAAGCGCTCGAGTCGTTCGTGGTCGACGACGGGTGCACGGCCACACTTTCGTTAGGGTTGAGTCAGCCGCGCCGGCGGCGGGAACAAGCGGGGGAGCACACGGTGGCCGAGGAGAAACCGCACCAAGCGTTGTACCGCCGGTACCGGCCGCAGACGCCCACCGAGGTGATCGGCCAGGACCACGTGGTGCGCGCGCTCACGGGTTCGATCCGCGAGAACCGCCTTCACCACGCCTTCCTCTTCTGCGGCCCGCGCGGGACCGGGAAGACCTCGACCGCCCGCATCCTGGCCAAGATGGTCAACTGCGAGAACGGCCCCACGGCCGAACCCTGCGGCGTCTGCACCCAGTGCGTCACCATCCGCGAGGGCACCCACCTGGACGTCGTCGAGATCGACGCGGCCAGCCACGGTGGCGTCGAGGACGCCCGCGATCTCCGCGAGAAAGCGCCCACCGCCCCCGTCCAGGGCCGCGAGAAGGTCTACATCATCGACGAGGCCCAGCGCCTCTCCCGCGAAGCCTTCGACGCGTTGTTGAAAGTCTTCGAGGAACCGCCGCCCGGGGTTCGGTTCGTCCTGGCTACCACCGAGCCGCACAAGAT
>JAXDJY010000006.1:0-2905 GCA_034667445.1 Actinomycetota bacterium
CGAGCCGATCGTCGGGTCGCATCGGAGGATCGTCACCGACAATGGGCTCTTCCGGCCGTTCGCGTTAGTCGGCGGACGCGCCGTGGCGATCTGGCGGCTGACGGATGGGGAGGTTCGGCTGGCGCCGTTCAAACCGTTGAAGCGAGCGGATGCTGCAGCCCTCGAGGCCGATGCCGCCGGTGTGGTCCGGTTCCTGGCGGGAGCGCCTAGCGCAGCCGGATCTTCTCGCTCGTCTCGATCTGGATCACGCGGCCGTCCTGCAGCACGATGACGACGGTGCCGTAGGAGATCTCGTCCATCAGATCGTGCACGCTGAGCAGGAGCTTCCGCCGCTCGTCATCGAGTGCGGCGAACTGGATCACGTCGACGGGAAGTTCCCTGTTGCGCGGCCCCTCCTCCATCAGCTCCGGGTCCGCCCCTCACCGTGCCACAGGTGCCGGCGTTGGTTGGGACGGTGCTGGGGACTCGCCGGGCGCCGCGCGCAGGAACGCCTTGGGGTTGCGAAGGTCCAACCGAACTTCGTCCTGTTCCTTCGCCCCGAACAACTCTTGTTGCGGGATGTGCGCCACGATGACCTGACCGTCGGCGAGCCGCAGGTTGACCCGAGCGAGCCATCCGAGCGAAGTGATCCGCACGACAGTGGCTGTGGCGCTCGACAGGGGATCGGTGGCAGCGCCGGGAGCGATCCGGACGTCGTGCGGCCGGACGTAGGCCGTCGCGGCGGCTCCCTCTTCAAGATGCTCAGCACCGGGAACGCGGAGATGGCCGAGGTGCACGTGCCCGTCCACCACGTCGCCGTGCAGCACGTTCGCAGAGCCGACGAACCCCGCGACGAACGGCGTGGACGGCTGGTCATAGATCTCGTTGGGGCTGCCGACCTGTTCGACCCTGCCCTCGTGCATGACGACGATCTGGTTCGCCAGCTCCATCGCCTCTTCTTGGTCGTGGGTGACCAACAGGCTCGTAACGCCGAGCTCGCGATGGAGTTCGTCGAGCCAGCGACGGAGATCCTGGCGGACCTTCGCATCGAGCGCGCCGAAGGGTTCGTCCAGGAGGAGCACCTGCGGGCGCGGTGCAAGCGCCCGGGCGAGCGCCACGCGCTGACGCTGCCCACCCGACAACTGGTCGGGGTATCGGCCGGCGAACGGCGCCATCTGCACGAGTTCCAGGAGTTCCATGACCCGCGCGTGGACCTTCTCCTTCGCTTCCTTGCGAACCGAGAGCCCGAAGCCGACGTTGTCCTTCACGTTCATGTGGCGGAACAGCGCGTAGTGCTGGAACACGAAGCCGACGCGACGCTCCTGGACGCTCTTCACCGTGAGCTCCTCATCGCCCAGCCAGATCTGGCCACCGGTCGGCTCCTCGAGCCCTGCGATCATCCGGAGCACGGTGGATTTCCCCGAGCCACTCGGACCGAGCAGGGCGGTGACCGCGCCGGCAGGTGCGGTGAAGGTCACGTCTTCAACGGCGGAGAACCCACCGAAGCGTTTCGTCAGATCCTTGACCACGATGGGGGTGCTCATCGGGTCTTCCTCCTTTCGAGGCGGCTGCGGGCGGTTTCGATGCCCACGAGAAGCAGGATAGACACTGCGGCCAGTGCGAGCGCTACGAGGTAGGCCTGCGACGTCTGCCGCTCCTCGAACGCACGCAGCACGAACACAGTGGCGGTCTCGGTCTGCCCCTCGATCCTGCCGCTTACGATAAGGACCGCGCCGATCTCTCCGATCGCACGGGCGGTGGAGAGGGCCACGCCGTAGAGCAGTGCCCATCGGATGTTGGGAAGCGTCACTCGGAAGAAGCTCTGCCACGTGGAAGCACCGAGCGTCCGCGCGGCGTCCTCCTCCGACGTCCCCACCTCCTCGAGGACCGGTGCCACCTCTCGAACGGTGAACGGGATGGCGATGAAGATCGTGACGAGGACCATCGACGGCAGCGCGTAGATGATCTGGATACCTCGTGCTTCGAAGAAGGTGGCGAACCACCCACCTCGCCCGAACAGCAGCACGGCCGCCAGGCCGACGGTGACGGCCGACATCGCGAACGGCAGGTCGACGAACGCGTTCATGAGTGTTCGTCCGACGAATCGTTGCCGGGCGAGCACCCACGCGACGACCACGCCGAACGCGGTTGTCACGATGACCGTGATCACCGTGATGATGCCGGTGAGCATGAAGGCGTGGCGGACATCCGCCTGTCCGAACGTGTCCTTGATGACACCGAACCCCGACTTGAATGCACCCCAGACGATCCCGGCCAACGGCACGAGCAAGAGCACGCCCACATACAGCAGGCAGGCGCCGAGGATCGCCGCTCGCGTCAAGGCGGCACGGCGGGACGCGTTCGGCTTCGCCGGAGCGAGGCTCACTCGTCCTCCTCTTCGTGCGCGGCTTCCGGTCTGCGCTGCAGACGCACGGTCACGAGCACCAGGGCGAACGAGATGGTGAAGAGCAGCGTCGCGATCGCGGCCGCGTCCTCGAAGCGGAACTGTCCGATCAGTTGCGCGATGAAGACCGGCGCTGTGATGGTTCGCCCGGTGTTCCCCGAGACGATCACGATCGCGCCGAACTCCCCGAGACACCGCGCGAACGTGAGGAGGGAGCCCGCGACGATGGCGGGCCGGATGGCGGGCAGGACGATCTTTCTGAACGAGGTCCAGCCGTTGGCGCCCAGCGTGGCGGCGGCCTCTTCCTCAGCCGGATCGATCTCCAGTAGGACAGGCTGGACGGCTCGGACCACGAACGGCAACGTGACGACCATGAGCGCGATCAGGATCCCGACAGGGGCGTAGATGACTTGGATGCCAGCCGACTCCAGCGCCCTGCCCACGGGAGCGCTCGGGCCGTAGATGGCGACGAGCATCACGCCGGTAACGAGGGTTGGGATCGCCAACGGAAGGTCACACACC
>JAXDJY010000007.1:0-3358 GCA_034667445.1 Actinomycetota bacterium
CCCGCGAGGCCAGTCCGGCTTCCAGCAACACCTCCGGACCGAACGACTGCGAGAGCCGGCGCAGGAGGAAATCCGGATAGCCGGGGGCGAACCCGACACCGAACACCGTGGCCGTTTCCGGTGAGACACCCCGGTCGGTGAGGTAGGCCCTCGCTTCAGCGGCCTCGCTTCCGTCGGTGAGCATCGTGGCGAACAGTCCCGCCGCCTCCTCGTTCGCGCCGATGAGCGCAGCCCGCCGCTGTGCGGCCCGGCGTTCGGCGGGCGAGTCACCCTCATATCTGAGCGTGACGCCGGCTTGTTGCGCCAGGCGTTCGACGGCCTCCACGTAGGTGAGGTGCTCGAGTTCGCGGAGGAACGTGATGGCATCGCCGCCCTTCCCGCAACCGAAACAGTAGAAGACCTGCTTGGAGGGACTGACGCTGAACGAGGGCGTCTTCTCCTGGTGGAACGGACAGAGTCCGGACATGGAGTCATGCCCGGACTTCTTCAAGCTCAGGTACTGGCCGACGAGCGCAACCATGTTGGTGCGCTCCTTGACCTGGTCGATATCGTCCTGCCGGATCCGTCCTGCCATCATCGCTCCGCCGTTACGGGAGCCACCTCTGGGGAAGGAAGAGCTGCTCGTACGTGCGCAAAGCGTACCGGTCTGTCATGCCGGCGACGTAGTCGGCCACCTGTGTCGGCAGATCACCTGGACCCCGGACGTGATCGGGCGGCATCTGGCTGGGGTGATCCAGGAAGTACGTGAAGAGATCCCGGATCATGTGGACGGCCTTCTCGTTCTCGGCGCCGGCATCCGGGCGCAGGTACACACGCTCGAACATGAAGTCCCGGAGGCGGTCCAGCGCATCGGCAACCGGAGCGCTGAGCCCGATCTCCGACGCATCTTGGCTGGCGGCAACCAGATCCATGACCAACGTGTTGATCCGCTCCGTGTGGGTCACACCCAGGACGTCGAGGGCGGAGGCGGGGAGCTCTGCGGGGGCGAGGACCTCGGCGCGGAGCGCATCGTCCAGGTCGTGGTTGACGTAGGCGATCCTGTCGGCGAACCGCACTATCTGGGCCTCGAGCGTGACGGGAGCCGGCATGGACCATGGGTGTCCCAGTATCCCGTCGCGCACCTCCCACGTGAGGTTGAGCCCGGCGCCGTCGTTCTCGAGGTACTCCACCACCCGGATGCTCTGTTCGGAGTGACGGAACGGCCGTCCGAGCAACGGGGTGAGCGCCTGCTCGCCGAGATGACCGAAGGGGGTGTGTCCCAGGTCGTGCCCGAGCGCGATGGCTTCAGTGAGGTCCTCGTTCAGCCGCAGCGCACGGGCGACGGTCCGGGCGATCTGGCTGACGTCGAGCGTATGGGTCAGCCGGACCCGGTAGTGGTCGCCTTCCGGGGCCAGGAACACCTGTGTCTTGTGCTTGAGGCGACGGAACGCCTTCGCGTGCACGATGCGATCGCGGTCTCGTTGGAAGACCGTCCGGATGAGATCCTGCGGCTCGTCCCGCTCCCGACCCTTGGAGTCCGACGCGTGGACCGCGTGCGAGGAAAGGGTCAACGCTTCGATCTCCTCGGTCCGTTCTCTGGGGGTTGGCGTCTTCACGCATCCATCGTAGCGGCCGTTGCCGACACCTCCGGCCCGACCGGGCACCGGACTCAGCGATGAAATACCCGGTAGTAGAGGTAGGCGAACGTCTCGCGGGCGTATCCCTGGAATCGCGTGCCGAAGCTCTTGGCCGCCGACGTCCAGGTCGCGGAACCGTATCCGTTGAAGCCGAGGTCTCCGGCCATCCGTTCGATGCGCGCGTTGTGCCACGGGTCCGACACCAGGAACGCCGTCGACATCGCGTGATCCTTGAGGTAGGTCGCGACCGCCTGCATGCTTTCTAGCGACGATCGCCCAACGGGAAGCGCGAGGGCCGCGGCGGCCGGGACACCTTTCGACACCAGGTAGTCCCGGCCGGCCTGACCTTCCGTGGTGCGGTCGCCCGGCTGGCTCGAGCCGAGGACGATCACGAGCCCGGCTCTGCCCTGTTTGTAGAGCAGCACGGCGTGGTCCAGGCGCCCTTTGAACACCGGCGACGGTGTGCCGTTGTATTCGGCCGCCCCGAGCACGACGATCGCATCGACGTGCTCGATCTCGCTGGCTCCGTCCACATGAGCCGCGCGCCATACGACGAGGGCGCTTGCTCCCACCGCGACGAAGCCGGTGAGGACCAACACGGCAAGTGTGGAGAGGATCGGGTGACGCCGGAGCGCAGTCACCCGTCCAGGCTAACCGCCCGGCTCAGTCAACACAGACCACGTGCACCTGGCCTTCGAACAGGGGCTCGATCCCGGCGTCGGCCGCGAGCGCGTCCACCTCGGCCTTCGACGAGCCGAGGGCGCCGACGATGTAGTGGTCGCCGCCGAACCTGGTCGGGATGCCCGTGAAGCACGAGCCCGGAGCGACCTGGATCGCATCGCCGAGCGTCGGTCCGAGCGTTTCGGCGTCGTCGCGGACACCGCCGGGGTCATCGGCAGCGCGAAGCACGATCAGCCACTGCGATGAGGCAGGGGGTGGCTCCGCGCTCGGCGAAGGCGTCGAGGTGACGGTGGCGCTGGTGACGGTGGCCCTAGGGACCGTCGCCCTCGGGGTGGAGGAGCGTGACGCACACGCGAACAGCAGGATCAGCGGCGAAGCGAGCATCCGGGTGGCAAGCGAGCGAGTGGTCATGGTGCCACCACCCAGCTGTGATCGGCGAACTGTGGAAGCTTGTTCCAGAAATGCTGGATCGCATTGACGGGATCTCCCTTGTGCCCGATCCACATGATCGCACCCCACGATCCCGGCTTGACGGCAAGCGGCGAGTGGTCCGAGTTGACGACCTTCACCTGCGCGTTCGAGCCGAAGGCGTCGACGATCTTGGCCGCCGCATTGCTCGCGCCGTTCTCACCCGAGAAGTCGCCGACCATGACGGCGACTTCGTGCGCCGGGGGCCCATCCGGCGGCGGGATCGGGTAGTCCGTGGTGGGTTCGGCGGGCTCCGGCGGAGCCGCACGGTCGGGATCCGTCACATCGACGGGGTCGACAGCAACCGCGCCGCACCCGAGTTCCTGTGTTCCCCCATCCACGGTCTCCCGCACGAGCAGCCAGTCCGTGGAATCTGGCGCCGGCAGGTTCCACAACCTGGCGTCATCCTCGTAGCCGGCGAGGTAGCGTTCGCTCGCTAACACCTCCTCCTTCACCGTCGTCCGGCCGTGCAACGACCATCGTTCGAACGTCGGTTCCGCTGTCGCCGACGCCCGCCCGTGCACGCGGATGAACTCGACGCCGTCCGGGCCCATCTCCGGGGTTCGGATTACCGACCATCTGTCCGCCGTCGC
>JAXDJY010000008.1:0-5026 GCA_034667445.1 Actinomycetota bacterium
GCCCAGGGCATCGACGTGTGGGTCGCCCCGACGTGGGACGAAGGCGACGCGTGGATCGCATCGATGCGGCACATCGCGCAGGAGGGCCGGTGCTGGGTGATCGGCGCCGGGTGCGCGATCCGGGCGAGCGACGTCCCTGCGGACTTCCCCCATCGCGACGAGCTTTACCCGGATCCCGATGAATGGCTGAATCCCGGAGACTCGGTCATCGTTGCGCCCTCGGGCGAGATCGTCGCCGGCCCGCTCCGGGAGGCCTACGGGATACTGACGGCCGAGATCGACCCGGTTGTTGCCAGGACGGCGCACTACACGCTCGACGTAGCGGGGCACTACAACCGTCCGGACATCTTCTCGCTCCGGGTCGACCGGTCGCCACGGCCTCAGGTCGCGTTCGAAGAGCCGGAGGCTGCCTCGGCTCCGGCCGTTTCGGCCCCTGACGTTATAGAACTCTGACCCCAGGCCCTGGCGTTCGTGTCGGGGGGTCGGGGTAGAATCGCCTCCCTTCAGGGTAAGAGCCTGTTTCCAACCGTCACCGGGGGTCGAGATGCCGAGAGCCATGTGGAAGGGGGCCATCAGCTTCGGGCTGGTGACCATCCCCGTGAGTGTGTATCCCGCCACGGAGGAGAAGACGCTCCGCTTCAACCAGATCCATGCCAAGGACGGCGGCCGCATCAAGATGAAGCGCACGTGCTCCATCGACGGTGAGGAAGTGCCGTACGAGGAGATCGTGAAGGGCTACGAGTACGAGAAGGACAAGTACGTGGTCCTCACCGACGACGACTTCGATGCGGTGCCGGTCGAATCCTCCCGGGCCATCGACATCGTCCAGTTCGTCGACCTCGAAGAGATCGACCCGATGATGTACAAGAAGTCCTACTACCTCTCGCCCGAGGAGACCGGGGCGAAGGCGTACGCGCTCTTGCGGGAGGCGCTCGCGCAGGAGAACAAGGTCGGCATCGCGAAGGTGAGCTTCCGCGACAAGGACCATCTGGCGGCGCTCCGGTTCCGGGACGACGCGTTCGTGCTGGAGACCATGTACTGGCCGGACGAGATCCGCGCGATGGACTTCGGGGGCGTCGATGTCACGAAGGTGAAGGTGCGCGACCAGGAGCTCGACATGGCGAAGTCCCTGATCGAATCGCTCACCGGCGCGTGGAGTCCTGAGCAGTTCACCGATGACTACCGGGTCGCGATGCTGGGGATCGTCGAGAAGAAGATCGCGGGCGAGGAGATCGAGATCGTGGCGGCAGAACCGACCGCGAAGGTCGTCGACCTCATGGAGGCGCTGAAGGCGAGCGTGGCCGCGGCGAAGAAGAAGGCGGGCTCAGACGACGAGGAGGAGGGTGGTTCGGCCAAGAAGTCGGCTGCCAAGAAAGCCGCCGCCAAGAAGCCTGCCGCGCGGAAGAAGGCATCCGGGGAGTGAGTCTGCCCGCCGGCTACAGCGTGCGGGCAGCGCGGTATCCCGACGATGTCGATCTGATCGCGGAGTTTCTCCAGGCCTGCGACCGGACCGATGTCGGCTTCGAGGACCCTGTTCGGGATTGGGTGCGCGAAGATCTCCGGGCACCGCGCTGGGACCGTGAGCACGACCGTAAGCTCGTGCTTGCCGCCGACGGGTCCCTCGCCGGTTTCGGGAACTGCACGTGGGATCCCGGCTCGTGGGCAGGGGCGTTCGTGCGGGTCCACCCCCAACATCGGGGACGTAGGATCGGATCCTGGTTGCTGGAGTGGGCGGAGGGGCGCGCGGCCGATCACGTCGCTGCGGGTGCGCAACCTCAACTCGCGGTGTTCTTCCCGGCGCCCGACCTCGCCGCGCGCGACCTGGTCCTCGCGCACGGCTTCACCAAGGTTCGTGCGGCGTGGGATATGGAGCGCAGCCTCGAGGGTCTCGAGCCATCGCCACCGCCCCCGCTCGGCGTCGAGTTCCGTCAGATGCGCGATCCCGAGGACCTCGAGGCCGTCCACGCCTGCGTCACCGAGGCGTTCAGCGAGCACTTCGGCAACTGGCGGCAGAGCTTCGATGAGTGGCGCGACGAATGGATGGGATCCACGACGTATGACCCCGAGCTCATGCTCCTCGCGTGGGACGGCGAGACGGTGGCGGGTGCGGCCCTGTCCATGGAACTCGAGGACATCGGGTGGGTCATGGACCTCGCCGTTCTCAAACCGTGGCGGGGACGGGGGGTCGGTGAGGCCTTGTTACGCAAGACCTTCGAGATGTTCGCCGAACGGGGGCGGAGCGTGGTCCGGCTCGAGGTGGACGCCGGGAACGAGACCGGGGCCACGCGGCTCTACGAACGTGCGGGGATGCACATCCGCCGCGAATGGCACACGTACATGAAGCCCGTGGCCGCCCGGCTAAGCTCCCGGGCGTGATCAACTGGCTCCGGCGCCTGGGCGCGAAGGTCCGCGGTTCGCATTGGCACCCCGAGACGCTCGTGTGCTCGCGGTTTGGTCACGTATTGCCCGCCGCCCGGGTCGCCCATCTCCGTCCGCAGGACGCCGGTGTCGGGGTCGACCTTCCGGACGGCCGGCGGCTGGCCCGATGCCTGCGGTGCGATTCGTGGCGGGTCGTCCCCATCCCCGCGGATACGAAACAGGATCACCTCCCACCGATCGGTGAGATCGCACTTCCGCGCCGCGGAGAAGCGTTGCGAGAGGCGATCGTGCTTCGGATCATCGCGCTTGACCGCGTCGTGCACGTCGTCATATTCGGCTTGCTCTTCATCGTTGGACTCCTGTTCCGGCTGAACATCGGCCCGCTGCACGATCAGGCCGTGATCATCCTGGACGCGGTCAAGGCATCCGGGGCCGGCCAGGGGTCTCAAGGGGTCATCGTCACCGAACTGACGAAGCTCTCCGATGTGCATTCGGCCACGCTGACGTTCCTCATGTTGTCGGCGGGCGCGTACTTCCTGCTGGAGCTGGTCGAGGCGATCGGACTGTGGCACGAGCGCCGTTGGGCCGAGTACCTGACGGCGGTTGCAACCTCGGGCCTGCTCCCGCTGGAGATCGTCGAACTCGTCCGCAAGATCACGGTCATCCGGGTGGGGGCGCTGGTCATCAACCTCGCGATCGTTATCTGGCTCCTCTACCGCAAGCGGCTGTTCGGGATCGCCGGGGGAGCGCGATCGTTGCAGCACGAGGTCGATGACCCGGCGGTGTTGCTTGCGCCGCCGCCGGCCCCCTCTGCTCCCAACCCCGCCCGGGCTAGTCTGTGAGCCGAAGAAGGGGGGTCCGGTGAAACTCGTCACCGCCATCGTGAAGCCGCACCGCATCGACCAGGTGAAAGAGGCGCTGCGCGACATCGGTGTGAACGGACTCACCACGACGGACGTCGAGGGCTTCGGGCGGCAACGTGGCCATACCGAGGTCTACCGGGGAGCCGAGTACCAGGTTGACTTCGTCCCGAAGGTGAAGATCGAGATCATCGTCGGTGACGACGACGTCGCGGGGGTGGTCGATGCGGTGGTGAAGGCCGCGCGGACCGGGAAGATCGGCGACGGCAAGCTTTGGGTGACAGAGATAGACCAGGTCATCCGCATCCGCACCGGCGAGATGGGTCCCGACGCCCTCTGACGCGTCCGGAGCCGATGTGACCGATCCGATCTCGACGCTCACCCAGGAGCTCGCCGCCCTTGACCTGGCCTATTCCCCCGGTCATCACGGTCTGTGGTCTGCCCGCAAACGAAGTGGGCTGGTCGACGTGGCACTCATCCGGCTGTTCCAGGAGGCGACCCCACCACTCGGCACGGCGATCGCGGCGCTCGGGGGGTACGGGCGCGAGCGGCAGTTCCCGCACTCCGACATCGATCTGCTGATCCTCCACGACGGCCGGGAAACCGAAGGCGTGGCGCGGCTCGCCGACCGGATGCTGTATCCGCTCTGGGACGCCGGCTTCGAGGTCGGCCACGCCGTTCGCACGCCCTCCGAGTGTCTGTTGGCGGCCGACGAACGGCTGGACGTCCTCACCGCGATGCTCGACGCTCGGTTCCTGGACGGGGACCGAGATCTCCTGGAGGGGGCGATGGAGCGGGTTCGACTGGCCGCCGGCGTTGACGTCCCGGTCTTCGTGCGCGCCCTCCGCGACGCGGCCCTTGAGCGCGCGGAGCGGTTCGGGTCGGCGGCCCACCTGCTCGAACCCGACCTGAAAGAAGGCGACGGTGGCCTCCGCGACATCGCCTCGTTCGCGTGGATCGAGCGTGTCCGCGGTACCACCCTGGCGCCGGAGATCTTGCGACCGAGCGAACACCACGGCGTGGAGGCGGCGGAGGAGTTCCTCACCCGAGCCCGCAGCGCCGTGCATCTGTTGGCCGGTAAGAGAACCGACCGCTTGACCTCCGAACTCCAGACCCCCGTCGCCACCCACATGGGATACACCGGCGAGCCACTCCTCACGGCTCCAGACGCCCTGATCCGCGCCGTGTTCGAGCACGCCCGCACGGTGACCTACGTGCGCGATCGCGTGTTCGACAGGATCCTCGATCCGGACGTCGCGCCCGAGGACGCGCCGGCGTACCCGATCATCGACGGGCAGGACGTCTTGTCGATGCTCGCGGGGGTCGCTGAAGAAGGCGGAGACATCCCACCACGCCTCCTCGAGGCGATCGAGGACACGCATCTGCCCGATCCCGTCCTGTGGACCGACCCGGCTCGGGATGCATTCATGACCTTGCTTCGACTCGGTCGTCCGGGGGCTCGGATGCTCGAGGCGCTCGACCGGCTGGACCTCCTCCGCCGCTTCCTTCCCGCATGGGCGGCCGTTCGGTGCCGGCCACAACGCGATCCCTACCACCGCTTCAGCGTCGATCGCCACCTCACCGAGGCGTTCGTCGGTATGGCGGGCATGATCCGGGAACACGAACACCTCGATCCCGACGATCCGTTCGAGGCGGAGGTCATGGATGCGGTCGGATCGCACGATGGGCTGCTGCTGGGGGCGCTCTTCCACGACATCGGGAAGAACGGAGGGGGCAACCACGTGCCCGCCGGCGCCGAGATCGCGGCTGCATCGCTCCGCGCGATG
>JAXDJY010000009.1:0-4950 GCA_034667445.1 Actinomycetota bacterium
GGATTCCTCTTCGCCGCGCCCGCAGCCGGCGCCCTCCTGCAGGCCCTCGCCGGGGGCTGGGTGCGGCACGTCCGCCGTCAAGGCGACGCGGTGATCTGGGCGGTGATCGGATGGGGCGCCGCCATCACCGCGTTCGGCGTCGTCGGTGCACACCTCTGGCTCGCGATGTTCTTCCTGGCGGTGGCGGGCGCTGCCGACGTCATCAGTGCGATCTACCGATCGACGATCCTCCAGATGACGGTCCCCGACGAACTCAGAGGGCGCCTGGGAGGCATCTTCATGCTCGTCGTTGCGGGAGGACCGAAGCTCGGGGACCTCGAGGCCGGGCTCGTTGCCTCGGCCTTCACGCCGACCATCAGCGTCATCAGCGGAGGCATCGCGTGCATGGTGGGCGCGGTCATCGTCGCCATCCGATACCCGGAACTTCGGCGCTATCGCGCGGAGCAGAGCACGGCTGAGTAGGCTCGCACCATGTCCGAGGCCGTCACCGTCGTCGAACTACGCGTGCTCGACGGACCCAACCTGTATTTCCCTCGCCCAGCGGTGAAGCTCACGTTGGCCGTGCCCGGCTGGACGCGGGCAGCGGACACGACCGTTCTCCGCGCAGCAGCGGGACTCGGCTTCAGCCCCGTCACGCCCGGCCGGCCGGGCACCGACGCGCGCCTTCGCACCGTCGCCAGGATCGCCAAGCAATTCACCCGCTCCATCGCGCACGCAGCCGGAACCCGGCAGCTCGCCGTTCGTGCCAGATCGGACACCACACCGGATCAGATCGTGATCGTCTTCCCGTGGCGCCGTCGCGGCGCCGCCGAAGCGCTCGCCACCGCCGTGGCAGCGGCGCTCGTCCTCGCACTCCGTCGAGCTCCCGGGCGGGTCGTTGCCGAGCTAGGCCCCCGCATCGCGAACGTCAACCCCGGGGACGAGCCGACCGTGCCTGATCCGGCCATCCCGGTCATCCAGGTCACAGGGACAAACGGCAAGACCACCACCGTTCGGCTGCTGGCTCACCTGGTGAGGACCGCCGGACTCCGGGTGGCGTACTCCACCACGGACGGCGTCTACAAGGACGACGGCGAACTGATCGAACCGGGTGACTACAGCGGGTTCGGTGGAGCGGCGCGCGCACTCGCCGCGGCGCCGGATGTCGCCGTGCTGGAAACCGCGCGCGGAGGGATGTTGCTCCGCGGGAGTGGCGTGCTCCACAACGACGTCGCGGTCGTGACGAACGTGAGTGAGGATCACCTGGGACTTCAGGGCATCTTCACGGTGGATCAACTCGCCGAAGTGAAGGCGATCCCAACGCGGATCACCCGCCCGGACGGCTGGGACGTGCTCAACGCGGACGACCCGCGCGTCCTTGCGATGGCGCGGAACGCCGCGGGTCGACCGTGGCTCTTCTCCTTCGACCCCGGACACCCTGCGTTCCGCGCCGTGGTCCCCGCCGGCGGGCGGGCGATGACCGTCGTCGACGGAACGATCACATGGATGGATGGCCATCAGGCGCACCCGTTGCTCGCGGTCGAGGACGTCCCGATGACTCTCGCCGGTCTCTCGCGCGTGAACATCGCGAACGCCATGGCGGCGGCGGCTGCCGCACTCGCAGTGGGGATCGCCCCCAAGGCCGTCATCAACGGGCTGAAGACCTTCGTCCTCGATCCCGAGCGCAATCCCGGCCGCGCGAACCTGTTCCTACTGGACGGACGCGTGATCGTGGTCGATTACGCCCACAACACCGCAGGGATGGTGTCGTTGGCCGAGGTGTTGCGGGGCCTTTGCCCGGCCGGCCACAAGGTGTGGCTCGCGATCGGGACGGCCGGGGACCGGACCGACCAGATCCTTCATTCGTTCTCGCTCCAGGCGGCGCTCGGCAGCGACCACCTGGCCATCGCAGAGCTACTCCGTTACCTTCGCGGGCGTGAGCGCCAGGATGTCATCGATCACCTGCGCGAAGGCGCGGCCCAAGCGGGGGCCACGGACGTACCCGCCTATCCGGACGAACTCGAGGCGCTTCGGGCCATGCTCGCGTCCGCCCGCCGGCACGACGTGGTCGGTGTGACCGCGTTGGCCAAGCGAACCGAGATCTTCGAATGGCTCAGCTCCGTGGGAGCGACCCGGATGAGCTCGGCGACGATCCGCCGGCTGGTTCGACGTGTAAGAGAGGAACGGGCCTCGTGAGCGAACGTGACAAGCAGATCCAGGCGCTTCCCAACGAGAAACGCCTGTGGTTCCGGGAAGCCGATGAGATCGACCGCGACATCGAGTTCATCCGCAAGGAATTCCGGAAAGGGTTCGAGATGGTCTCGGAGATCGACCGGCCGGGTGTCTGCATGTTCGGCTCTGCCCGGACCGCCGAGACATCGAGGTGGTACCAGGCCGCCATGGAGATCGGGGAAGGGTTCGCGCGGGAGGGATTCGCGGTGGTGACCGGCGGCGGCCCGGGGATCATGGAAGCGGGCAACCGCGGTGCCAAGCGCGGCGGCGGGCTGTCGGTGGGGTTCGGTATCGCCTTGCCGCACGAGCAAGGGATGAATGATTACTTGGATATCTCCTACGTCTTCAAGCATTTCTACGCGCGGAAGGTCTGCTTCGTGAAGTCATCGGAGGGGTTCGTCGCACTCCCGGGAGGATTCGGCACGAACGACGAACTGTTCGAAGCGTTGACGCTCATCCAGACGCACAAGATCCTGGACTTCCCGGTCGTCCTGTTCGGCGTCGACCACTGGCAGCCGATGGTCGACTGGGTGCACCAAACGCTGCTCGTTGAAGGACAGATCGGCGAGGAGGACATCAACCTGTTCGCCCTCACCGACGATCCCGCCGCCGCGGTGAGAGCGGTGGTCGACAGCTTCCGCAAGCGCGTAGCGGAGCCGGTGCTGGACTAGAGGCGCGTGGCGGCGGCCGCGTCCGCGATGACCACGCGCTCGCGCGCATTCACGTGCGCCGCGGGCAGCATCGAATCGCCGTCGCGGAACTTCCGCAGGACCCGCGCCTTCTCGGCTCCGGTCACGATCCATAGCGCGAACAACGCGTGGTCGAGCACCGGGAAAGTGATCGTCATCCTGCGCCGACCCTTGTACTCGCCCGTGATCGCGATGTTCTTGTCGCGCACATCGGCCGCACGGTCTCCGGGCAGCAGCGAGGCGGTGTGCCCGTCTTCGCCGAGTCCCAGATGCACCAGATCGAAGGTCGTGGGAAGCGTTGCGGCATAGCGATCCGCAGCGGCGTTCATGGTGGCGTCGTCCGCGCCTTCGAGGTCATCCACCGGCATCGGCTTGATGCGGGCGAACGCCGCAGGGGGAAGACTCTCGGCTAGATGAGTGAGGCTCCGGTCGTCGTCACCCGCCGGCGCGATCCGTTCGTCGGCCTGCCAGATGTCGACGACGTCCCAGACGATCTCGGGACGGGCGGCGAGTGCGGCGAACATCTTCCACGGGGTGGCCCCGCCGGAGACCGCCATCGCGAACCGCCCTCCGGCCGCGAGGGTCGCGATGCGCGCGGCGATGATGTCGGCACCCCGCGCCGCCGCGGCGTCGGCGTCGGGGACGGTCTCGATCTGCAGGCTCACACCGGGCTCCTCATCACTGGCCGGACGACTTCTCGGCGTGTCCGCCGAACTCACTCCGCATCGCGGAAAGGATCTTGTTCGAGAAGTCGGCGTTTCCCCTGGAGGAGAACCGCGACGAAAGCGCTGCGGTGAGGACATCGGCGGGCACGCCCTCCTCGATCGCGGCGATCGCGGTCCACCGTCCCTCGCCCGAATCGCTGACGTGGCCGGCGAACCCCTTGAGGTCCGGCGAGTCGGCTAAGGCGGCGGCGGTGAGGTCGAGTAGCCACGACTGCACAACACTCCCCCGGCGCCACACCTCCGAGACCTGCGCCACGTCGATCGTGTACGCGTAGCGCTCCGGATGCTCCAGTGGCGCGGTCTCCGCGTCGGCCGCGCGCCCCCGGGTGCCCGCATCGGCGTTCGCGAGGATGTTGAGCCCTTCGGCGAAGGACGCCATGACCCCGTACTCGATCCCGTTGTGCACCATCTTCACGAAATGCCCCGAACCGACCGGCCCGCAGTGCAGATAGCCCTGCTCGGCCGGCGTCGGAGCACCGGTCCGTCCTCGCGTCCTGGCGGCGGCGTCCACTCCCGGCGCCATCGACGCGAAGATCGGCTCCAGCCGGGCGAAGACATCGTCTTCGGCCCCGACCATGAGGCAGAAGCCTCGTTCAAGCCCGAACACCCCGCCGGACACGCCGACATCGGCGTAGTGGATGCGGTTCGTCTTGAGCGCCTCGGCGCGACGGAGATCGTCGACGTAGTGGGTGTTCCCGCCGTCGATGATCACGTCCCCGGAACTCAGGAGCGGAACCAGGTCGGTTATGGCCTGCTCGGTGATCGCTCCGGCGGGCAGCATGAGCCAGACGGCTCTGGGAGCCACGAGGGCTTCGACGAACGCAGGGAGCGACGCGGCGCCCGTCGCGCCCTCGGCAGCCAAGCCGGCCACCGCATCCGGGTTCACGTCGAACGCGACGCATCCATGTCCGTCCCGCATGAGCCGACGAACGATGTTCCCGCCCATCCGGCCCAACCCGACCATCCCCAGTTGCATCTACGCATCCTAGCCGCGCGAGCTGAAGCTCAGCGGGCGGCGCTGCATGGGGCGCAGAGAACGGAGGAGGGCCTGGCCTCAAGCCGGGCGGCCGGGATCACGCGGCCGCAGTTGTCGCAAAGGCCGTAGGTGCCGTCGTCGAGCTTGGCCAGCGCGCGTTCGACGTCGCGGAGCTTGCTCTCCAGCGCCGTTGCGGCGCCAACGCGTTCGATCCGGGTGATGGCCTCCGTGGTCCCCTCGCCGACGCGCTTGCCGAACCCGATGGTCGCGTCCGGGTCACGTGTGACGTGCGTGAGGTCGCCCATCTCCTCCCTGAGCGCCGCGCGTTCGCGTTCCAGCTCCCGGCGAA
>JAXDJY010000010.1:0-6515 GCA_034667445.1 Actinomycetota bacterium
AGCGTCATCGCCTGCCCAGTGGACTACAGCGAGAACGCCCGCCTGGTCGAGCGGCTCGGCGCCCTCGAAGAGGGTATGTAACCGGGCGATCCAGCACGTTCCGAGCGTGAACCGGACTGCCGGTAGAATCGAATCCTCTACTCCGACCGTGAAAGGGCCTGCTCACCTTGGTATTGGACAAGATCGCGAACCTTGGCGAAGGCCGCAAGATCAAGAATCTCCAGTCCATGGCGAAGCTCGTAGCCACCTACGAGCCCGACATGGAGGAGCTGAGCGACGACGAGCTCAAGGCCAAGACGGTCGAGTTCCGCCAGCGTCTGGAGAACGGCGAGCCACTGGACGACCTCCTCTCCGAGGCCTTCGCCGCCGTGCGCGAGGCGTCGAAGCGATCCTCGGGCAAACGCCATTTCGACGTCCAGATCATGGGCGGGATCTCGCTGCATCAGGGCAATATCGCGGAGATGAAGACCGGTGAGGGCAAGACCCTCACCTCGACCCTGCCCGCCTATCTCAACGCCCTCACGGGCGAGGGCGTGCACATCGTCACCGTGAACGACTACCTGGCCAAGCGGGACTCCGAATGGATGGGGCCGATCTACCGCGCGCTCGGGGTACACGTGGGGCTGATCCAGGCGCCGATGAGCGCTGAAGAGCGCAGACCCGCCTACGGCGCCGACCTCACCTACGGCACCAACAACGAGTTCGGCTTCGACTACCTTCGCGACAACATGGCCATGCAGCTCGCTCAATGTGTCCAGCGGGGGCACCACTACGCCATCGTGGACGAGGTCGACTCGATTCTCATCGACGAGGCGCGAACGCCGCTGATCATCAGCGGCATGGTGGCCGATTCGGCCAAGTGGTACCAGACCTTCGCGAAGGTGGCGCCGAAGCTCACCATCGACCAGGACTACGAGGTCGACGAATCGAAGTATCAGGTGGCCGTCACCGAGGCGGGTGTCTCCAAGGTCGAGGAGATCCTCGGGGTCGACAACCTCTATGACAACGTGAACTCCTCCTTGGTCCACCACCTCCACAACGCGCTCCGCGCCAAGGAGCTGTACCGGCGCGACGTGGCCTACGTGGTGCAGCAGGGAGAGGTGAAGATCGTCGACGAGTTCACCGGTCGCGTTCTCGAGGGCCGCCGGTACAGCGAGGGGTTGCACCAGGCGATCGAGGCCAAGGAGGGCGTCAGGATCAAGGAGGAGAACCAGACGCTCGCCACGATCACCATCCAGAACTACTTCAAGATGTACGAGAAGCTCGGTGGGATGACGGGAACGGCCAAGACGCAGCTCACCGAGTTCGAGGAGACGTACAAGATCAGCGTGGTTGAGATCCCGACCAACCGCGACATGGTTCGCAAGGACCTCCAAGACCTCATCTACAAGAACGAAGACGCCAAATGGAACGCGGTTGCCGACGACATCATCGGGCGGAACGAGGCCGGGCAGCCCGTCCTGGTCGGCACGGTCTCGATCGAGAAGTCCGAACGCCTCTCCGGCGTGCTCAACCGGCGTGGCGTTGCGCACGAGGTCCTCAACGCCAAGAACCACGAGAAGGAAGCGACGATCGTAGCGCAGGCCGGCCGCAAAGGCGCCGTCACGGTCGCCACGAACATGGCCGGCCGCGGTGTGGACATCCTGCTCGGCGGGAACCCGGAGTATCTTGCGCGCCAGGAGATGGCCGCGCGCGACTGGGATAACGACGCGTACCTCCTGTTCGAGATGGAGGAGGAGGATCGCCGCAACTACGAGGCCGAGTACGAGCCGATCCTCGCGAAGTACCAGTCGCAGACCGACGCCGAGCATGAGGAGGTTGTGAACAGCGGTGGTCTCTACGTGCTGGGGACCGAACGCCACGAGTCGCGACGGATCGACAACCAGCTCCGCGGCCGCTCCGGCCGTCAGGGCGACCCCGGTGAATCGCTGTTCTACCTCTCGCTGGAAGACGACCTCATGCGGGTGTTCGCGAGCGACCGTGTGGCGAGCATCATGGAGCGCCTGAAGTGGCCTGACGACGAGCCGATCGAAGCCAAGATGGTCTCCAAAGCCGTCGAGAACGCCCAACGGCAGATCGAAGAGCTCAACTACGAACGCCGCAAGAACGTCCTGAAGTACGACGACGTGATGAACGCGCAACGCGAGGTGATCTATGCCACGCGCAGGCAGATCCTCGAGGGGGAGGACCTCAAGGATCAGGCCATCGAGATGGTCGAAGAGGTGGTCACCGGCACCGTCGACGCGTGGTGTCCCGCCGAGGTGTTCCCCGAGGAGTGGGACCGTCCGGGCCTCCTCACAGCGCTCACCGAGATCTTCCCGGCGAAGACCACCCTGAGCGACATCGCGGACGAGGTCGAACCAGAGGATCTCCGCCAGCGGTTCGTGGAAGAGGCCGTGGCGGCCTACGAGGCGAAAGAAGCCACGGTCACCCCGGAGGTCATGCGCGAACTCGAACGCGTTGTCCTGCTTAATGTCACCGACACGAAGTGGCGCGAGCACCTATACGAGATGGACTACCTCCAGGAGGGCATCCACCTGCGGTCGTATGCGCAGAAGGATCCGCTCACCGAGTATCAGCGCGAGGCGTTCACCATGTTCGGCGATCTCACCGCCAGTATCCGAACGGATTTCGTCACCTACATCTACCGGGTGGAGTTCGTGAAGCAGGAACAGGCGCCGGCGGCACGGCGGATGCAGGAGAACCGCGACGAGGTGAAGAGCCAGGGCAAGGAGCAGACGGCCAGCTCCGGGCAAGCCGTGAGCGACAAGACACCGCGGAACGCGCCGTGCCCTTGCGGGAGCGGTAAGAAGTACAAGAAGTGCCACGGCGCGGTCGTCTGAGGACCTGTGCCGGCCGAAGGTCTGTAGGCCGAAGGCCTGTAGGTAGACTCCCGTCGTCATGAGCGAGTACACCGAGCGCATCCGCAACCTCGCCGATCGTGTACGCGCCGCCGAAGGATTCCTCGATATCGAGGGGAAGCGCGGGCAGATCGCCGCCCTCCAGGAACGGGCTTTGGACCCGGAGCTTTGGAACGACCCCGCGCACGGCCAACAGGTCACGTCGAAGCTCTCTCGAGTGAACGCGGATATCGACCGGCACGACTCGCTCCTGCGCCGGATCGAGGACGTAACCGCGATAGATGAGCTGCTGGAGGGGGAGGCCGACCCGGAGCTCGCCACGGAGCTCAAAGGGTCGATCGCCTCGCTCGAGCGCGATGTGGAGAAGCTTGAGCTCGCGGCGCTGTTGTCCGGTCCGCACGACGTGGCGGACGCCATCGCCACGGTGAATGCCGGGGCGGGAGGCACGGAGAGTCAGGACTGGGCGGAGATGTTGCTCCGCATGTATCTCCGCTGGGCCGAGCTTCAGGGTTTCGACGCCGAGGTTGACGAGATCCATCACGGGGAGGAGGCCGGCATCAAGTCCGCCGTCTTCCAGGTTCACGGGACCAACGCCTACGGCCTTCTCTCTGCCGAGCGGGGCGTCCATCGCCTGGTGCGGATCAGCCCATTCGATTCGCAGAAGCGCCGGCACACGTCGTTCGCTTCGCTCGACGTCATCCCGATGCTGGAGGAGGCCGACGAGGAGGACATCGAGATCCCCCCCGACGAACTCCGGATCGACGTCTACCGCTCGAGCGGCCCCGGTGGGCAATCGGTCAACACGACCGACTCCGCGGTCCGGATCACGCACCTTCCCACCGGATTGGTCGCGGCATGCCAGAACGAGCGGAGCCAGCTCCAGAACAAGGCCGTCGCCATGCGCATCCTGAAGGCACGGCTCGCCGAACTCGAGCGTGAGAAGCGCGCCGCCGAGATGCAAGAGATCCGGGGCGAACGTAAAGCGGTCGACTTCGGTTCGCAGATCAGGTCGTATGTGCTGGCGCCGTATCAGATGGTCAAGGACCACCGGACCGGCCACGAGGTCGGCGATCCCTCCCGCGTGTTGGACGGCGACATCGACGGCTTCATCGAGGCGGAGCTCCGCCGGCGGGCCTCGGAGTAGCAGCCCCCTGCCGTTTCTCGCGGCGTTTCCTCCGCACATCGACACCGACCGCGATGAGGAACGTGAGGAGCAGCGCGCTCCATGCAGCAGCACTCGCTCTCAGACCATCGGTGACCGCAGCGTCGCGGTAGGTCAGATCGACGATGTGGTGTCCCGGTCCAACCGCGACGCCCTGCATCAGGTAGTCGGTCGGAAGCACGGTGGCCGGACGCCCGTCCACCGTCGCCGACCAGCCCGGGTCGTAGCTGTTGCGGATCACGACGATCGAGGGCTCGGGCGCGGTGACGTTCACCCGAACGTGCTCTGGATCGGATTCCGCGTAGGTCGGCGCGGCGAACGTCACGGGCACGGCGCCTGCCGCGGTGATCCCCGGATCGGACTCGAGCACGGCACTCTTGGCCGGATCGAAGGACGGCTCGTTCACGTCCGCGAGCGCCTGCACGTCGCCGGACGCCACGGTCCACGCCGATACGACCGAGACCCTGGGCTCCCACCCGTAGACCTCGACCAGGTCGTACCCGTCGGCGTTCATGATCACCCGGCCACGCGCGCCGGCGGGCTGCTGTCCATGAAGCGTGATCAGGTAGCGCGCCCCGAACAGCCGCATCAACGACAGGGTCGGGTCGTTGACCACCGACGCGTTGTAGAACACGCTCAGGCCGTTCGCCGCTCGGATGAAACTCCAGTACCGCACCAGCTGCACCGGGTTGTACCCGAGGACGTCGGGGATGCCGAAGAGCGTCCCGCGCTCCAGCGTGAGCGCCGGCCAGTCGCGTTCGTGCTGGGCGAAGAGGTAGCCCTTCTCGAACGACGCCGCGGGCAGCACCCAGGTCAGATAGCGCTGTTTCTGGGCGCGGATCTGGTCGACGAACGGGGTCGGGGAGAGGAACGTCGACTCGACGACGTTTGGTGGGTACACCGGCTGCGGCACGAGGTTGGAGTGCGCGCCGCTCTCCAGCCCCATGAAGATGGTTCCCCCTTGCCAGCTCGATCCATAGAGACCGCTCGCCAGCAGTTCGGCGGCCAGCACGCCGATCACCGCCGCCTTGGCCCATGGGAACCGCCGTGTCGCCAAGAAGAAGAGCGCCGGCACGGCGCCGATGAGCGCGGCCCCGAACAGCGTGTAGCGGATCGGGCGGGCTCCCACGGCCAGCGGGAACACCAAGAACAACGCGATCCCGCCCCCGAGCCACCGGACGGCGGACTTGCGCGTGAAGGCGAGTTCGCAGAGCCCCTGCAGACCAAGTGCTCCCAGGATCGGCAGCGAGATCATCGAAAGGTACCGCAGGCGCCCCACGTTGTGCAGATAGACGTCGCCGAACGGGATGTGCAGGAGCAGAGATCGGAACGTGCTGTTCGTCACGACGACGTTCAGCATGAGGACGTAGGTCAGGAGCCACATGCCCGCGAACGCCCAGAAGAGCGGTCGATGCGCCCGTGCCCGCCACGACACCAAGGCGCTCAGGAGGATCACGGCGCCCGCGTAGGCGGTAGGCGCGATCGCGTAGCCCAACGGCCAGGCCGCCCATACTCCATTCGTTTGGAGGGTTCGGTCCTGGATCCCGGACGTCGCGGTAGCCGTGCCGGCGATCGCCCCATAGCCCGCGTGCAACGAGGACGACTTGATGAACGCGAGCCGCGGGATGAGAACGGCCAGACTCCCGAGGGGCAGGAACCCGATGAAGACGAGCACGCGCAACGCGGCCGCGCCACCTCGGATCTCGCCTGCGCGCACGTCGCGAACGGCGAACGCGACGAGGTAGGCCGTCACCAGGAGCGAGGTCATCACCAGCCCGTGGCTCATATGGGCGTTTGCCACCTGGGACCACGCCAGGCCCGCGAGCGCCAACCACGCCAACCTCCCCGGCCACCGGGTCGACTGGCGATACCCGCTCGCGCCGACCAACACCAACGTGGTCCACGCGAGGAACCCCGCGAACGGCATCGAGATGGCCATCTCCGAGGCCGACATCAGCATCGCGAGGCAGAGCCCGCCCGCGGTCGCGGCGAGCCCGATCAGCGACTCCTTACGGAGGAACCAGTACATCCCGAGACCCGCGAGGATCGGGTTGAACACGATGAGTGCCCGCATCGCCCGACCGGGGTCGAGCCATGAGAAGAAGGTCATCGCGGGCAGGTAGAGCCACCCGCTCTGCGGGTCCGCCGCGAACCGGTACCCGGCCATCTCATAGGGGTTCCACAGAGGGATGTGACCTGCGGCAAGCGATCGACCCAGGAACGCGTATCGCGGCAACCAGAACGCGAGGATGTCGGGGTGGTGGTTCGTCAGCAAGGCATGGAAGGCGAACCCCCGCAGCGTGATCAACACGAAGATGACGATGACGGCGGGACCGGCGATCCATCCGAACACCGCGTGAACGAGCGCGAACCGCCGGCGGGGTACGTCAGCGGGGGACCGGGCTTCGTCGCCCGCTGCGGCCGTGTTCATGGTGGCTCAGCCTACGGGAACCTCCCCGGGTTCGCGGAATACCTCTGGTAGGGTGGGCCGG
>JAXDJY010000011.1:0-3679 GCA_034667445.1 Actinomycetota bacterium
ATCGAGGTGCCGGGGGAAGAGACCGATGCTGCCACCCAGGTTCGCATCGAGGTCGACCTCCTCAAGGCGCCCACCAACGACCCGGTCCGCATGTACCTCAAGGAGATCGGCAAGGTTCCGCTCCTCAACGCGGCCCAAGAGGTGGACCTCGCCCGCCGGATCGAGGCCGGCGAACTCTCCACCGCGATGCAACGTGACGTGGTGGAGCAGGTCAAGCCCGACCCCAAGGCGCTGAAGTTCTGCGTCCAGAAGGTCTGGGAGATCCGGGACCATCAGCTGACGGCCTTCGGCAAGGTCGAGGGCCTGGGCAGGGAGAAGATCGCGAAGACCTACCGGCCCAAGACGGAGTTCGAACTCGATGACTGGCTGCACCGGGTCGAACGCGACGGCCAACTCGCGAAGAAGAAGCTTATCGAGGCGAACCTCCGTCTGGTGGTATCCATCGCAAAGCGCTACGTCGGCCGAGGGATGCTGTTCCTGGACCTCATCCAGGAGGGGAACCTCGGCCTCATCCGAGCGGTCGAGAAGTTCGATTACTCCAAGGGATACAAGTTCTCGACGTACGCCACGTGGTGGATCCGTCAAGCGATCACGCGGGCCATCGCCGACCAGGCACGCACCATCCGTATCCCGGTGCACATGGTCGAGACCATCAACAAACTCGTTCGCGTGCAGCGACAGCTGTTGCAAGACCTGGGCCGCGAGCCGACGCCCGACGAGATCGGCAAGGTCATGGGGATCCCTGCGGAGAAGGTGCGTGAGATCCAGAAGGTCAGTCAGGAACCCGTGAGCCTCGAAACTCCCATCGGCGAAGAGGAGGACTCACACCTCGGCGATTTCATCGAAGACGCCGACGCCGTCGTTCCCGTCGACGCTGCGAGCTTCATCCTCCTGCAGGAACAGCTCGAGTCGGTACTGCACACCTTGAGCGAACGCGAGAAGAAGGTCATCCAGCTGCGCTTCGGCCTGGCCGACGGACATCCGCGAACGCTCGAGGAGGTCGGCCGCGAGTTCGGAGTCACGCGCGAGCGGATCCGGCAGATCGAATCGAAGACGCTGTCGAAGTTGCGGCACCCGAGCCGCTCGCAGAAACTCCGCGACTACCTGGAGTAGGTCCCTTCGCGATCCGTCAGTTCCAAGCCACGCCGTCGTCGCCTTCGCCCAACCTGCTGCGGATAGCGATCCGCGTTCGGCGGATGGCTTCGAGGCTCTTCTCGGTCGCCTGGTCGGCGATCTTCTGTGCCTGACCCTGCACCAATCGAAGCCCGGGACCCGAAGCTGCCGCCGTCCGCTGCGGGCCGTGCACGACGTCGGGGTCGTCTTCCCGCATCTTCGATGCGATCCTGAAGCCGATGAATGCTCCGATCGCAAGGATGAGGATGTTCCGAAGTCTGAACATGGCGAGCACGATCCTTTCCGGTCCGCGAGTGAGGAGCCTACCGCGGGACGCGCATCTCTGCTCGGGCGCTGGAAGGGGCACTGGTAGACTGCGCAACGCCCTTCCGGGGTAGCTCAATCGGCAGAGCGGCGGACTGTTAATCCGTAGGTTGAGAGTTCGAGTCTCTCCCCCGGAGCCCATCTACCAACACGAACCAGCTTCTGCACCCAGTGCCGATCGAGGCCCGGGTTGCATCATCGGCGGGGGAGTAGGGATGAAGCGGGTATGCAGTGGCTGTCTCCTCCTGGCGTTAGCGGGATGCACGAGCTCGGCCGCCGTCCGAGGGCCGTTAGCCCCAACCCCAACGTCGCCGTCCTCTCCGGACCGCGCGAACACGATGTTCTGCACGGCCCTCAAGGTGTTCTCACCTAAGCTCGGCTATCTGTCGGGCCCCTGGGCCAACCTGCATGGCGGCGGCCTGATCCTTCAGGGGGTCGGTGGTGGGGTGGAGACTGGCCCGCGGTACGAAGGCGAGCTGAGAAGGGCCGCCAAGTTGTACGCGGCAGCCGGTGACGCCAAGGCAGCGAAAGCGATCGATGGCCTTGCTGACCACTTTGCCGCGATGGTCGCCAGCGCCAGGGCCATATTCCACACCGGGGCTGGAGCGAACAAGGGTGCCAACTTCCACCAGGCGAAAAGGGAACTCGAGTCCACGGGAACTGCGCTGGTCGACTACGAACGGTCGCACCGCCCCGATCTCCCGAGATGCTAGCGAGACCGCGACGATCGGACGGAGCGGAGACAAGCCTGAACTCAAGCGACGGACTGCTAGTCCGTAGGTGGCCTCAGTCCACGTACGGACCGTTGAAAAGGGGCGTTTCCCCAAACGGTAGGCCCGTCATGAGCATGTATCGAGTCCCTGGGGTGGCGTCCCTAACCGTGAACCCTTCTCCCGGACCCATGACGACAAGTTGGGGAGGCCTCGCCGGGCGCCCGTTGGCGCCGAAGGCCCCTTCGCCTTCAAGAAGATAGGCGAATCCTTGGAATTCCCCGGGCACTGATGTCGTGATCTGCCCACCCTCGGGCAGCTCGATGTCGAGGATCAGCGCCGGCGTCCCGAGACGGACGGGTGAACCCTCACCGACGAGCGTTCGGACGATCGCGTCGCCCTCCCGTCGTACCGAGATGTCTTCCGCCTGAACCACCTGCGCGCTCGGTTCGACGTCCTTGTCTTTGCGGGCCAGGTTCACCCAGAACAGCACGCTTCGGAATTCCGTGTCGCCGTGGCCCTCCTCGACCTCGTCGGCGCCGACGCTCTCGGCATGCCACGCTCCGCGGCCCGTTCTCAGTGCGAGGAGCGACCCCTCGGACAACCGGGCGCGCTCAACGGATCCACCCGGGCCGGTGGTGTGGCCGGTGCTTGCGGAGCCTTGCAGCACGTACCAGAGGTTGTCGAATCCTCGATGCGGGTGCTTAGTGTCCTTGCCCGACATCTCGGAGAGGCGGAACCGACCCTCATGCACCAGGATGAAGGGGTCGGTCCGTTCGTAGGGCGCCCCGCCTGACGGCACCGCCTCCAGGACGTTCATGCCCATCATCCGGATCACCGCCGCATCCTCGACGAGGGCGGCGTCTCGCTCCGTTTCCCGCACCTGTTGTCGCATCTTCCTCATCTCCTTGGGTCTAGAAGTTGAATAAGGGAGCCGTGATCGCGAAGCGCAGTTCGGACCCTAAGGCGACGAAGGTTCCGAAGAACACGAGCGACGCTCCCAAGATCAAGAGGTTCCGATCGAATGCCTGTCTCTGGGATGTCTTCAGCGCTTCGTCCCCGAATGACCAGAAGCGGTGGAAGAAGAGCGTGGCCGGGATCACGAAGGCACCGACCATCAGCGCTCCTAGATCGGGCCAGATCCCCAAGCCGACGGAGGCGGCTCCGACGATGAGCCACACCCCGGCCACCCATCCCGCAACAGCCGGAACGGGGAACCCGGCTTGCACCGCATACCCCCTCATCTGCTGGTCCTTCTTGAAATGACCGATCCCGGCCACCACGAAGAAGTAGGCAAACAGCAGGCGCCCGATCAGGACCGCCACTCCCGTTCCACCGCTCATGTCCGAGTCCTTCCCTCTGGTTCGTTGTGAGGGTATGAACTTGCGACCGCAAGCAAATATTCCTTTGTAAACTTGACCTATGGCGAAAGACCGAGGTGCGCAACTCGATGCGCTCCAGTCCCGCGCCTGGCGGGCGTTCGTCTACGCGCATGCAACGGTGATGCCGGCGCTCGACCGTGAACTGGCCAG
>JAXDJY010000012.1:0-7628 GCA_034667445.1 Actinomycetota bacterium
ACGTGCACCTCGGCGACATCGTCGGGGCGACCGGCGTCGTGGTTCGAACCCGACGTGGGGAGATCAGCCTGAAGACCGATACCGTTTCGATGCTCACCAAGGCCCTGCGTCCGCTCCCGGAGAAGTGGCACGGTCTGAAGGATCCCGATCTTCAGCAACGTCGCCGCTACCTGCACCTCATCGCCGATGAGGCGCCCAGGCGATACTTCCTTGCGCGCGCCGTCGTCCTTTCAACTATCCGCGCCTACCTCAACCAACACGGTTTCGTTGAGTTCGAAGGACCCATGCTTCAGACCGTGGCCGGTGGCGCGAACGCCCGACCGTTCACGACGTACCACCACGCCCTCGATCAAGACATGAAGCTTCGCATCTCTCTCGAGCTCTATCTCAAGCGGATGCTCGTCGGCGGGGTCGAGCGAGTGTTCGAACTGGGCCGCAACTTCCGTAACGAGGGCATCGATCGCGATCACAACCCTGAGTTCACGATGCTCGAGGCCTACCAGGCGTACGGCGACTACGTGACGATGATGCAGCTGAGTGAGGACCTCGTAGTCGCCGCAGCGAGGGCCGTGGCACCGATCCTTGGCCGTGACCCCGACGCACTTGTGATCCCCTATGCGGGTCGCCAGATAGACCTCACTCCACCGTTCGCCCGGGTCTCCATCCTTGGGAGCGTCTCCGAGGTCACCGGGGAGGAGATCACTCTGGACCGGCCCGACCTTCCGCGGATCGCCGACCGTTACGGCGTGACGATCGAGCAAGCGTGGGGCTCCGGCAAGATCGTGCAGGAGCTGTTCGAGAAGCTCGTGGAGGGGACGATCGAACGCCCGACGTTCGCGTGCGATTTCCCGCGCGAAGTCTCGCCCCTTGCTCGCCCGCATCGCGATCGCCCGGATCTCACCGAGCACTTCGACCTCATCATCGGCGGTACGGAACTCGTTACGGCGTTCAGCGAACTCACCGATCCCGACGAGCAGCGCGCCAAGTTCGAGGATCAGCTTCGGGCTAGGGAGGCCGGGGACGAGGAGGCACATCCCTTGGACGAGGAGTTCCTCCGTGCGTTGGAGCACGGGATGCCACCGACGGGTGGGATGGGGATGGGGATCGATCGCCTGCTATTGGTGCTCACGGACGCGCCGAGTCTTCGTGACCTCATCATGTTTCCGAGCCAGCGACCGGAACAGTCGCCCGACTGACCTCACTCTTGCGCGGGGTCGTCCTCGTTCTCGGCTGCCTCGTGGAGCACGATGACAAGATCATGGAGTCCCGTTCCCTTCGCGAGGAAACCGGATGCGCCGGCTTCCCGCGCCTCCCGCTCGACACCGGGATCGGCGTGCGCGGTCAAGATGACGACGGGGAGATCGGGCTTGGATTCGTGGATCCGCTTCATCGCGCCGATGCCGTCCAGATCCGGCATCGAGAGGTCCATCAGTACGACGTCGGGCTCGAGTGCTGCGGCGCCTTCGCAGGCTGCGACACCGCCACCGGCTTCACCGGCAACCTCGATGTCTTCCACGAGCCGCAGGGCGGAAGTGAGCGCCTTGCGGAACGCTGGGTGGTCGTCGACCACGAGCACTCGCACGGTCATGTTCTCCTTCTTCGGGGCGAACGAGGAGGACACGCTGACGAGGGGGAAAGCGTGCTACCTCCACCGGGGGGCTGGGGAAGCGAACGCCATGGTGCCACGGGCATACGGCAACCGCCATCTGCCGTCCGGGGGAGATTCGGTGACCCGTTCGGGGGATATCTAACATCTACCGTGTGGCCCCTCATCTTGGGCCGTCAAGCGACCGAAGACGTAGGGGAGGTGGAGTCCATGACCGGGAACAACACGTACAGCTTCAAAGGTTACGGAGGGGCACGGGTATACTTCGTACCAGTAGGCGCTGTGGCCGGGTTCCGACCTCAGCGCCACTTGCACCTCGGGGGTAGGACGGGGTCCGCTGATCCCCGAGGAACTGGAACATGCGGGTTACGGCCCGGAGGACACTGACATGTTCGAACGGTTCACGGATCGCGCCAGGAGGGTTGTGGTCCTCGCTCAAGAAGAGGCGAGGATGCTCAACCACAACTACATCGGTACCGAGCACATCCTGCTCGGCCTTATCCATGAGGGTGAAGGCGTCGCCGCGAAAGCCCTCGAATCGTTGAACATCTCGTTGGAGGCTGTCCGCCAACAGGTTGAGGAGATCATCGGCCAGGGCCAGGCGGCACCGACCGGTCACATCCCGTTCACGCCGCGCGCGAAGAAGGTCTTGGAGTTGTCGCTGCGCGAGGCACTGCAACTTGGTCACAACTACATCGGTACCGAGCACATCCTGCTCGGCCTCATCCGCGAAGGCGAAGGCGTCGCGGCGCAGGTTCTCCAGAAGCTCGGCGCCGATCTGAATCGTGTCCGGCAGACCGTGATCCAACTGTTGTCCGGCTACACGGGAGGCAAAGGCGAGCAGACGCCTGGCGGGGCACCCGGCGAGGGACCCCAGGGGTCGATGGTTCTCGACCAGTTCGGCCGGAACCTCACACAACTTGCGCGCGACTCCAAGCTCGATCCGGTCATCGGGCGCGAGAAGGAGATCGAACGCGTCATGCAGGTCCTGTCCCGTCGGACCAAGAACAACCCGGTCCTGATCGGCGAGCCCGGTGTCGGCAAGACCGCCGTCGTCGAAGGACTTTCACAAGCCATCGTCAAAGGCGAGGTGCCCGAGACGCTCAAAGGTAAGCAGATCTACACGTTGGACCTGGGTGCGCTCGTCGCCGGTTCGCGCTACCGCGGCGACTTCGAGGAGCGCCTGAAGAAGGTTCTCAAAGAGATCAAGACCAGGGGCGACATCGTCCTGTTCATCGACGAACTCCACACCTTGGTCGGGGCCGGTGCGGCGGAGGGGGCCATCGACGCAGCCAGCATCCTCAAGCCGATGCTCGCCCGCGGCGAACTCCAGACCATCGGTGCCACCACGCGCGACGAGTACCGCAAGCACCTCGAGAAGGACGCGGCGCTCGAACGCAGGTTCCAGCCGATCGAGGTCAAGGAGCCATCAGTCGCCCATACCATCGAGATCCTCAAGGGGCTGCGGGACCGCTACGAGGCCCACCACCGAGTGAACTTCACCGACGACGCCTTGGTCGCTGCCGCCAACCTCGCCGACCGCTACATCTCGGACCGCCAGCTACCCGACAAGGCGATCGACCTCATCGACGAAGCCGGCAGCCGCATGCGGATCCGTCGTATGACCGCTCCGCCCGATGTCCGCGAGATCGACGAGAAGATCGCCGAGGTGCGCCTTCGCAAGGAAAGCGCGATCGACGGGCAGGACTTCGAGAAGGCCGCCAGCCTGCGCGATGAAGAGCGCCAGCTCCAGGAAGAGCGCACTCGCCGCGAGCAGGCGTGGAAGTCCGGTGAGATGGACATCTTGAGCGAGGTCGACGAAGAGGAGATCGCCGAAGTCCTCTCCGTGTGGACCGGGATCCCCGTGTTCAAGCTGACGGAGGAAGAGACCGAGAAGCTGCTGCGCATGGAGGACGAACTTCACAAGCGGATCGTCACCCAGGACGAAGCGATCAGCGCGGTCAGTCGCGCGATGCGTCGCACGCGGAGCGGCCTGAAGGACCCACGCCGTCCCGCGGGTTCGTTCATCTTCCTCGGACCCTCGGGGGTCGGTAAAACGGAACTGTCGAAGACCCTCGCCGAGTTCCTCTTCGGTGATGAGGATTCGTTGATCCAGCTCGACATGTCCGAGTACATGGAGAAGCACACGGTGTCGCGCCTGATCGGTTCGCCTCCCGGCTACGTCGGGTACGAAGAGGGCGGCCAGCTCACCGAGGCGGTTCGCCGCAAGCCCTTCAGCGTGATCTTGTTCGACGAGATCGAGAAGGCGCACCCCGACGTCTTCAACACGTTGCTGCAGATCCTTGAGGACGGGCGCCTCACCGACTCGCAGGGGCGTGCCGTCGACTTCAAGAACACCATCATCATCATGACGTCCAACCTGGGCACCAGGGACATCCAGAAAGGCCCCGGGATCGGGTTCGCCACCAGCGGCAACGAGCAGGTCACCTACGAGCGCATGCGCGATGGTGTGAAGGACGAGCTGAAGAAGAGCTTCCGTCCGGAGTTCCTGAACCGCATCGACGAGGTCATCGTGTTCCGTTCGCTCAGCGAGGATGACGTGAAGAGCATCGTCGACCTCCTGATGAAGCGAGTGACCGAGCAGCTGAAGGCCAAGGATCTGGACATCGAGCTCACCGACGATGCCAAGACCTTGCTCGCCAAGGAAGGCTATGACGTCGCGCTCGGCGCCCGGCCCCTGCGACGGACGATCCAGCGCCTGGTCGAGGACCCGCTGGCGGAGAAGCTCCTGTGGAAGGAGTTCCGTGCGGGCGAGACGGTGCTCGTGGACGCCGCAGATGGCGAGATCACGTTCGAGCACGCTGGGGTCATCGCCGATGCCGCGCTCCCGCCGGACACGCCTCCCGTCGAGCTCGCCGGCTCACCGGAGTAGCTTCGACCGGAACGAATCCTGGCCTTTCGTAAACACCCTGTGGTATCCCGTGCGTTCTTGGTGCATCCGAGAGGGGGCGCGGGGTGCTCGTGACGACAGACGACATGATCGCGGTAGGGCCCGCGACGTTCGATGACTTCTTCCTGGGAACGAACCGTGAGCTGACGGGTGCCCTCTGGCTGGTCACCCGTGACACGCACGAAGCAGAGGAGATCGCGCAGGACGCTTATCTAAAGGTCTGGGAACGCTGGCCGCGCGTGTCCGAGATGGACGACCCAACCGGGTACCTCTACCGAACGGCGATGAACGGCTGGAGGAGCCGGCGTCGCCGGGCAGGGGTTGCCATCCGCCGTGTCGTCCACGCCATCCCGCCTGCACAGGAGACGGACACCGTGGAGTCCCGGGAACTCGTCGTCCGGGCGCTTGCAACCCTCACGCCTCGGCAGCGGGCGGCGCTCGTGCTGACCGATCTCTTGGATATGACTTCGGAGGAGGCCGGCAAAGCACTCGGTATCCGTTCGTCCACGGTTCGCGTCCTTGCGGCGCGAGCCCGTGAAGCGCTGAAAGAAGGGATGCAACGATGACCACCGCAGAGCTAGAGCGCGCACGTCGATCCGCTCCCATCGAGGATCTCTCCCTCGAACGGTTGCTCGAACGCCGGGACCGGAAAGAAGGACGTCGCCGCATCGGGGCCCTCATCACCGCCTTGGTCATCGCGGCAGGCGTTGTCTTCGGCCTGGCCTCGCTGCGCACGGCCGACCGGGTGGCCGCAGGTGGTGGAGGAGACCACAACGGCGTTTCGGTCGATCCGGGGCGCGTCGCCGCCGCGGTTCTGTCGGTGCCCGATGGCTCCTACGTCTACACACGAACGACGTTCCCGTCCAACGTTGGGACCCAGTCGTTCGGCTCGGTGGAGACGTGGTGGGCGACCGATGACTCGGGCCGGATCAACAATGTCAGCGGGTACCATGCCGGTCAGGCGGACTCCTACGGCCCCGGTGAGTTCCCGAACGACACGGGCGATCTTTCGGGCCTCTCGACCGACCCCTCGGTTCTCGCACGACAGATGATCGATCGAACGGGCCCGAACGGAGCCTCGCCTGAGCCTTACAACGAGTTCACCCCGGGGCCCGGGCAGGACGGCCACCTGACCGCCGGGCTTGTTCGTTCGATCGGTGAACTCCTCCGTGATCCCAACGCCTCGCCAGAGCTGCGCGCAGCCCTCTTCACGGTGCTCGCCGAGCAACCCGGGATGGCAGTGGTTGAAAACACCACAGACCCGGCCGGCCGTCCCGCGACAGAACTCTGGATCGAGACCGAGAACGAGATCCATCACCTGTGGTTCGACGCGAACAGCCATCAGTTGATGGCCACCGAGGACACCGATCTCCAGGGAACCAGCCACGGCCGCACGATCGTGGAAGCGTCGGGCATCGTCGGCTCGGATCACTCGACGAACCCGTCGGAACCGTTCTTCCCATCCGCGAGCGCGACCCCTTAGCATCGCGGCCTACAAGAACTCCTCCAATCCGGCGGGGATGAGATCCGCGAAGAGCCAGCCGTTCCAGAGGTCCCTGACGATGCGGTCGGGCTGGCTCCGCACTCCGTAGCGAGCGAAGGCCTGCGTGATGCGCTCGACATCCCGGACCAGGATGTCGCGCGCGTCGCGGTGTTCGCGCGGATCCACCGATTGCGGAACGTCGATGATCCAGGGATCGCCGTCATGGACCAGGACGTTGTAGGCGGAGAGGTCCGCGTGGATGACGTGGACGTTCAACATCAGGCGCACCTGACGGAGGGTCTCGTCGAAGAGCCGTTGCGCATCCTCCGGGTCGGGCCTGATGCTCCGGAGCTGCGGTGCGGGGTTATCCGGATCGCCGACCCAGCTCATGAGGATGGCGTTCTCACCGGTCGCGATCGGCCGGGGGACGCGAACGCCCTTGCGGTGCAGCCAGCCGAGCGCGGCCCACTCATGGTCGATCCACATGCCCATCTCGAGCTCGCGACCGGCCCGGCCTTTCCGCGCGATGCCGCGCTGGGCCGCCTCGGTGATCACCCGGCCCTGGGTGTAGCGGCCCGTGTTCTTGAAGTTGCGCTGCTCGCGCGAGTGGTAGACCTTGAGGGCCGCAAGGTCTTCGCTTGTGGTGGCGGGGTTGGCACGGCACAGCCAGACCGATGCTTCCTTGCCGCTCTTGATCTCTCTGACGACATCCAGGATGAATCCTTCACCCAAGAAGTAGTCGAATACGTCGTCGTGCAACGTGAGGCTCCTTCCGAACAAGGGATGGACATGACGAAGCCGTGTCCCTTGCCGGTTGGGGCGCTCTCAGCTGGTGGGCGTCAGGCGAGGACGAAGGGACGCGGCGTGAAACGGTGGGCACTCGCTGTTGCCATGGCACATCCCTCCTTCGTGACGCGTAGCGCCGGCGCGGGTGCGCCTGCTCCTGGCACCATACGCGACCCGGCCGGCGTGGTCCAGGCCACCGTCCGATCTAAAGCTAGCTCGCCGGCTGATCGGGGACCGGGAACGGGCCCGCGTAGAGGTGGACGATGCTCTCGACGATGGATCGTGGGATATGGGTCACGGCGCGGAATCCATCCTCGTCGGGGAGCAACTCCTGCGCGATGGAGAGGAACCTTGGTCCCTCGTTCACGAGGTACCCGACCGTCCGAACCACGTAGTCGTCCCGGCAGTCCTCCGGGTCGGTCTCCTGGAAGTCGAAGAAGGCGTCGTGCCAGAGGCAGAGCACCAGCGGGTACTCCTGAGCTTCCTCGGAGGCCGGCACGTGCTCCGTCGGCTCCCCGGCGGGGAACGAGGGCGGTGCCTGGTTCGGGTGCGGCACTGCTCGCAACGTGGCCTCCTTCGACTCCGTAGGTATCGGCACTTCCGGGCCCGGGATAACCGACTTGCGCCACTTCTCGAACCCGATCCCCGGAACTAGCCCGAGGGCCTAACCCGGGGTGTCCGACGCTACCGGCAAGGGGCGACATGAGGTGGCACAACCATGTCAGAAGGCCCCGCTAGGCTCGGTCGATGGCGAAGAAGCGGACGTTCGAATGCACTGCCTGTGGCGCCAGGTCGGAGCAATGGGCAGGGCGGTGCCCCGGGTGTGGCGGCTGGGGGAGCAT
>JAXDJY010000013.1:0-3365 GCA_034667445.1 Actinomycetota bacterium
CTGGGAGCCCGTGCAGATGACGACCACGCGGCCGGGATCGAGTTTGTCCACGTCCTCGATGAGGACCACGTCTTGATCGTCGAGATCGAGGATGCCCAGGCGGCGGGCGGCGGCCACGCTGTTGTGCATCGAACGCCCGAGGAACGCAACCACCCGTTCGTTGAGCCGGGCGGCGTTCACGATCTGCTGGATCCGGTGGATGTGGCTGGAGAAACATGCAGCCACGACGATCCCCGGCGCGTTCTCGACGATCTCGCGGATCACCGGACCCACGCTCCGTTCGCTCAAGCTGTACCCGGCCTCCTCCGCATTGGTGGAGTCCGACATCAGGAGATGGACCCCTCTCCCGCTCGCCTCCTCGGCCAGCCCGTGCAGGTCGGTGCCGCGCCCGTCCATCGGGGTTTGGTCGATCTTGAAATCCCCGGTGTGCAGGATCGCCCCGTACGGCGTGTCCACGACAACCGCCATCCCGTCGGGGATGGAGTGCGTGACGCGGAGGAACCGCATGACGAACGGCCCCACCGTGGCGCCTTCGCCCTGGACCGCGAGGTGCAAGGTGCATCGGTCCTCGACCTTGTGCTCCTCGAGCTTCCCCTTCAGCAGCTCAAGCGTGAACGCCGTCCCGTAGACCGGAATATCTCGGATCTCGCGCAGGAGGTAGGGCAACGCGCCGATGTGGTCCTCGTGTCCGTGCGTGAGCACGACGGCCTCGACCCTCTCAGCGTTGTTCCGGATGTAGTCGAAGTCCGGAAGCACCAGGTCGATGCCGGGCATGTCGGCGCTCGGGAAGCTGAGCCCGACGTCGATGATCAGGATGCGGTCGTCGAGTTCGACGCAGGCCATGTTGCGACCAACCTCCCCGACACCGCCGAGGAAGACGACCCGGACGTTCGCGTCAGAGGAGACCGGCATCCTCCAGCGCCTTGCGAACGCGATCGCGCTCTTCGGTCGTGGCCGGAACCAACGGGAGACGCGGGACGCCGGCGGGCAGGCCGAGCATCTCGAGCGCGGCTTTCAGCGGGATGGGGTTCGAGGTCACGAAGAGTGCGTTGAACAGCGGGCTCAGCGCCTCGTGGATCTTGCGCGCCGCCGTGATGTCGCCGGTCTGGATGAGGTCGATCATCTGGCGGATCTGCGGGCCGACCAGGTGGCTCGCCACGCTGACGCTCCCGACGGCCCCCAGGCACACGTAGCCGAACGTAGCCCAGTCATCGCCCGAATAGACCTCGAAGTCGGGGATCTCGGCGATCAGGCGGGACACACCTTGGAAGTCGCCGGTCGAATCCTTGACGGCGACGATGTTGGGCTTGCGGGAGAGTTGGAGCAACGTGTCGTGCTCGATCCGAGTCGCGGTTCGGCCGGGGATGTTGTAGGCGATGATCGGCAGCTCGGTGGCATCGGCGATCCGCTCGAAGTGGGCGATGAGGCCGCGTTGGGGAGGCTTGTTGTAATACGGCGTGACCACCAGGAGGCCGTCGGCGCCGGCGTCCTCTGCGGCCTGGGTGAGCTCCAACGTCTCGGCCGTAGAGTAGGTACCCGTACCGCAGATCAGCTTCGCGCGGCCGCGGATGGCCTCCCCGACAGATCGGAAGAGATCCGCCTTCTCGCGATAGGTGAGGGTCGGCGATTCGCCGGTGGATCCTGCCACCACGATCGCGTCCGATCCGGCGTCCACCAGGTGGGATGCGAGGCGCTGGGCACCGTCGTGGTCGACCGCGTGATCGTCTCCGAAAGGCGTCACCATCGCGGTAACGAGCGAGCCGAACCGTCCGGCCATATCCGTGCCTCCTCTCCCCGCCACCGCTGGGGACGCGGTCGGTGGTTGCGCCTATGCTAGCTCCCCATGCCAAGGATCTACACGAAAACGGGCGATGACGGTACGACCGGATTGCTCTTCGGCGGCCGCGTTTCCAAGGATGACCTGGCGACCGAGGCGTACGGCACGACCGATGAAGCCGTCTCTGCGTTGGGTCTGGCCAGGGCACATTGCGCCGACATGGTGCTCGCCGAGGAGATCCTTCAGCTCCAACGCGAGTTGTTCGTCGTGGGCGCGGACCTGGCCACGAATCCTTTGGAACGGGACAAACTGAGTCCGGGCGTCTCGCTCGTCACACCCGAGATGGTCCGCAGGCTCGAGGCCAGGATCGACGAGATGGTCGCCGAGCGGCCGCTGCCGCAGGTCTTCATCGTGCCGGGCGCGAACCCGTGCTCGGCTGCCCTGGACCTCGCGCGGAGCGTGGTCCGTCGCGCCGAGCGGCACGTGGTCGCGCTGGAGCGCGCAGAGCGAACCGTCAACCACGACGTTCGCCTCTACCTCAATCGCCTGAGCGATCTGTTGTTCGTGCTGGCGCGCTGGGTTGCGGGCGAGAGCGAGCCGGCCAGCCGGTAGTCCTCAGGCAGCGGCGGGCGCCAGCACACCGTATGCCACATCGCCGAACGAGATCTGGATGAGCCCGATCGTGGTCTGATCGATCGACTCGGGAAAGGCGACCGAGAAGGTCGCGCTCGCGCCGTCGGCGATCGGCTTCGCTCCGGTGATCTGGCCCTGGACGTGCTGGTTCTTCTGATCGATGACCACGATATGGGGCGGGCCGATCTGGGTCCCCACCCCGTTCTGCACCTTCAGCGAGGCGGTGTGTCCCGTCATCACGAACGTCGCCTTCACACCCGCGAAGTCGTAGGCGAAATGCCCCGGCGCGAAGGTGACGGGCGGAGGACTCGAGGTGGGATGGTTCGTGGAGGGCGGGGGGGTCGACCCACTCTTGCTGCTGGTGCAGCCGGCGAGGCCGACGAGGATCACGGCGAGCACGGCGAACGTTCGGTGTGGCGACCTCATCGATGCGGCATCATACGCGAAGGTCTCGTCCCATCCTCGACCCACTGGAGCGCCCGTGCGAACCCTGGAACTCCGCCGACACGCGATCCGTGATCCCGGCGCCGACCGACTCTCCGAGGAAGGGCGGGCACAAGCCGAGGACATCGGCCGGCTCGGCGGCCATTCCTACGCGGCCGTCTTCGTCTCCCCTGCCGGGAGAGCCGCCGAGACCGCGGCGTGGATACTGCGGGGGGCCGGCGGCCAACTCCCCGAGCACTCGATCATCGGCGGGCTCGCCGGCCGGGACGCCAGCGGGGGGAGCCCGGAAGGCATGGCCGAGGGCGTCCGGGCGCTCCTGGCGCAGATCCCCGACGGCGGCCGGGCGTTGGCCGTGAGTCACACGCCGTTCGTCGAACGGGCCGCCTTCGGCTTGACGGGCATCGAGGTTGCCGCGTTCTCGCCGGGCGATGGCATCGCCGTCACGCTGGGTGACGACGGCACGATCAGGGTGGAAGAGCTCCGGCAGGCAGGGGCGTCCGAACCTTAGAGA
>JAXDJY010000014.1:0-7612 GCA_034667445.1 Actinomycetota bacterium
GAAGGCGAAGGGCAGCGACGCAACGCCGGCGTGGCCGCGCTGGTGCTCACCACGGCGATCTGGTCGGCACCCCCGCTCATCCTGAAGCAGACGGCGCTCCAGCCGCTGGATTTCGCGGCGTACCGCCTCTGGGCCGGCGTCGCCATCTACGCGGTGATCTTCGCGGTCACCGGCAGGCGGCTTCGATGGGCGACCTTGAAGGCCTGCGCGCCGGGCGGGGTGTTGTTCGCCGCCGACGTTGCGCTCTCCTTCACCGCGTTCCGGCTCACGAGCGTGGTGGATTCCACCATCATCGGTTCGCTCGCGACCGTCGTGATCATCATCGGCGCTGCCCGATGGTTCGGGGAACACATGGAGCGGAGCGACGGCTGGTTCGTCGCGGCCGCGCTGGTGGGCGTGGCGGCGGTCGCGATCGGCTCGTCGGGCGAGTCGAGCTTCAGCCTGGCAGGAGATCTCTTCGCAGTCGTCGGGATCTTCTCGTGGACCGGCTACTGGCTCTTCTCGAAGAAGGCCCGGGCGAACGCGACCGCCTTCGAGTACATGGCGACGGTCATGCTGGTTGCCGCGATCGTCATGACCGCGCTCGTGCCGCTAACGGGCCACGCGCTGACGCAGCCGCACGGGTCGGATTGGTTGCGCGTCTGGGGCGTGGCGCTCTTCGCCGGAGCGGTCGGCCACAGCTTGCTCGCCTGGTCCCACCAGCACGTGCCGGCATGGATGGGCGCGCTGATCCTGGAGTGTCAGCCGGCGGTCTCTACCGTGCTCGCCTGGATCGTGCTGCACGAATCCGTCGGCCCTGTGACGGCGGCCGGAGGGGCGCTGGTGGTTGGCGCCACGGCGACGCTGGTGATCCGCGCGGGCCGGCGAGATCCGGAGGAGTTCGACGACGCCGAGCCGACCAACCCGGTCGCATAGCCGGGGTCACATGAAGTTCGGCGTGTGGAGGGACGAGATCTCCTGCGCGACGGCGGGTTCGAACCCCAGCTGCTCGAGCCGACCGACGCGACGCTGATGCATCGTGCGATGCAGTTCCCGGACTGCGCGAACCCCGTCGGGAAGTGATCCCGGCCCGATACCCCCCGCCGCGAGCACGACCAAGGCCTCCTCGATGTGGGGGCTGCCTGCGGCCGTGTCCGAGAGGAACGACGCGCGGCGGGCGACTGCGTCGCGCAGGGTCTCGGCCTGATCCGGATGGGCGGAGAGGAAATGGCGGGCATGCTCGACCCCGAACGCGACGTGCCGGGCCTCGTCCACTCGCGCGCGCCGGACGATATCTGCGGTGACCGGATCGGGGGCGTAGCGTTCCACGAACGATAGGTACTCCAGGAACGCCCCTTCCCCCAGCACCGACAGCAGGAATGAGGCCTGCGAGAAGTCCTCCTGCTCCAGGAGCGATCGGAGCGAGGACTGGGTGAGCGCGGTCGAGTATCGCAGCCCGCCGCCGCCCGCGAGCGCGCGCTTGGTGAACGCCTCGATGTGGCGCGCCTCATCCACGACCTGCGTCGAGAGGAACATAACGACCTCCGTGAAATGCGGATGGATCCGTGGGATGAACTTGGCGGGCACGTAGAGCGCGGCGTATTCGTTCTCCGCCAGGTGGGTCATGATCTGGCAGACGGCGCGCTCAAGATGCACCGGCAGGGACCCGAGCGCATCCCACTCGATGTCGGTGCTCGCATTCCACTGGCTCGCGGTCGCCTGGTCGTAGAGCGAGGCCACGCTCTTGGCCCACACACGGTCGCGCTCGGTCTCCGTGTACGGGAACGCCGGGGCGCCGGTCTCGATCACCGAGCCGCGCGGGGAGAACCCAGTGTGTGGATCTGCCTCCGCCGGGATCTCACCTACCCTGCCGATCAGCCAGTCGGTGGTGCCGAACCCGTCGTGTCGGTCCGGGGCGAGCAGTCCCCAGTCCGGCTGGTCGGCGAACATGAGCGTCGCGGCGGCGCCCCGGCGGATGTGGAACACCGCGCGCGTACCGTCATCGGCGGCCTCCCGGGCAACGAGCTCGTGGCCGGTGCCCCGGCACCAGGCGGGGAGCGCGTGCTCCAGGGATGGGTTCGTGCTGGTCAGTTCCAGGATCTGACCCGGTTCGACCTCGGAGAGGCAGACATCGAGCGCGAACATCAACCCTTCTGCGAGGCCGAGTGCCGCCCCGTCGTAGCGGGCGGCGGGCTCATCGGAGCGATCCGGGGTGGCCGGGGGACCCGAGCGACCTACCACCGGGCCGACACCCCTTGTTCCTCGACCGCATCGAACAGGTCGCCGTATCCCTCGAGCTGCGGCTCGATCCACCTGCGCAGACCCTCGAGCTCGAGGATCCGGCGGTGGTCCGGGTCCGCCCAGTCCATAGCCAGCAGATGCGATGTCCAGGCTGTCGCGACCTGCGGGTCGAGGGTTGCGAGCGCGGTGAAGTTGCAGTGCGCGTAGGGCGGAGAGGTCCAGAAGGGCTCCAGGCCCTTCGGCGGGACCTCGCCGGCGCGGACCATGGTGTCCCAGCTCGCTGCGCCGACGGCGGCCGCATCAGCCCGCCCGTCCAGCACCGCGGCCAGGGCGTCCCGTTCGCTGGTCCCGGTGTCGCCGTGCTTGCCGACATCGGCGTCGAACCGCAGGAGGGAGATGTCCCCGCCAGGGTCGAGCCCTTCGGCGTGCAGGTAGTGAACCGGCATGATCGCCGCCTGGGCGGAATCCGCGCTGCCGAGGGCGAGCGTCCGCCCCACGAGGTCCCGGGCGCCGGCGAGTTCGCCGGATCGACCGATCAGCAACGTGCGGAAGCCGAGGTCGGTGTCGCGCATCGCGAGCACGGCGCAGGTGCCGTCGGTGGCTCGGTGGGTCCGGATGTAGGCCAGGTTCGTGTTCCAGGCGACGTCGATCCGGCCGGTGAGCAGCGCGGCCACCTGTGCTTCGTAGTTGGAGAACAGGACGAAATCCATCTCGACGGGCGCGCCGCGGAAGTATCCGCGGATCCCCTCCCAGATGGGAACGACCTTCGGGTCGTAGGCGACGGCCCCGATCATGAGTTCGGGCATCGTGGCTCCTTACATCAGGGGCATGCCGGCCAGGGCACGCCCGGTGAGTTCGTAGAGGACATCGGTGGTTGGTGCCATCACGGATCCGGCACGCGCGTCGCGGAAGAACCGTTCGACGCCGAGCGCAGGGCTCAGCGCCGCACCGCCGCAGGCCTGCATCGCCTCCGAGGTCACACGGATCGCCATCTCGTTCGCGGCAGCCTTCGCCGAGAGCACGGGGGCGGCTGCGTCGCCCGCCTCCATCCGTCGCGCGAGATCCGCGAGGAACCCGCCGATGGCATCCACCTCCGTCTGCGCGCGACCCAAGCGCGCGCGAACCGTCGGGAGATCTGCCAGCACCTGGCCCATGTGCTCGAGTTTCGCGCCGGTCACGTGGGCGATCGCCACGCGCATCGCGCCCTCGGCGATACCGAGCGACACGGCACCCTGTCCCAGCTGGAACCAGGGGAGCACCACGCCGAGCATGAGGTCCAAGCCCTTGCCGGCTTCACCCACCGGGGTCGCATCCGACTCCGGGATGTCGACGGTCATCGGCGCGCTCGCGTTGCCGCGCAGGCCCAGGCCGATCCACGGTCCCGCGACTTCGATCCCCGCGGTACCGGCGTCCACGAGATAGAGCGAGGACTCGATCGGGGACTCCGTGCCGGCCGGGCGCGTCGAGACCACGTAGCTGTTCGCCTTGCCGGCGCTGGTCACGAACGACTTCTGGGCCTCGATCCGTCCGTCGGCGATCTGACTCACCGGTGCCCAGAAATGACTACGCGAACCGCGCTCGCTGAACGCAAGAGTGCTCAGGTTGGAGCCGTCGGCCATACCGTGGAGCGCGCCGGATCCCCCGTCCGCGGTTCCAGCCACCGTGACCTGCGCTGCACAGACGTGCATGAGGTAGACCATGGCGGAGGACGGGCAATGCGAGGCGATCTGCCGGACCGCATCGGCGAACTCAACCGGGCCGGCACCCAGGCCCCCGAGCTCCTGGGGCAGCGTGAGACCCATCAATCCGGAGCTGGTGAGGGCGGCGACAGTCTCCTCGGGGAATCGGGCGCCGGTGTCGACCGCTGCCGCATAACGTTCGGCGTCCGCAACCACAGGTTGTAGACGTTCTTCTATCGATGGCATGGTGCTCGTGCTCCTTCCGGTTCGGTGACGCTCGGGTAGAGCGGCGTCCGAGCCGAACCGGTGTGAAGGGACCGAGACCGCTACGGGGTCAGGATCGTTCGCACGACGGAGGCCGGCGCGCCGCAACAGCGCCCGACCGGGCGCTCGCTGACTCGCACTCATCTGCGGTGCACGGCGACTCCTTCCTGCGTGGCCTTCATCCGTCGGAGATCACGGGACCCGTGGTGAGGATACGAACCCTGTGGCCACGTGCGATTCGTCGCAGAAGGGCATCGTCGCGCTCGCACCGCATCGGCAGAGTTTGATCCTGGCGCCGAGACCGTCCATCGTGGTCTCCGCGGCGAGGTCGTAAGGGTTCCCATCCACATCGCGAACCACGACGGGTCCGTAGACCTTGTACGAGCCGTCCGGCCTGACGTGGATCTCAACCTCTTCGCGTTCCATGCCACCTCCTCGCACGCCGCCGTCGGCGGCGGCCCCCACGGTACCCGGTGCGGTATCGGCCCCGTAGTCTGGAGCCATGCCGATCATCGACATCTCCGACGTGTCGTATGCCCTTCCGGGGGGCTGGACCTTGTTCGAGGGGGTGACGTTCCGTGTGCCCGACGGCCATCATGCGGCCCTGGTCGGGCCCAACGGCATCGGCAAAACCACGCTCCTCAAATTGCTCGCGGGCGTGGAGCCTGCGGCTCCCGGCAGCGCCATGAACATCGACGGCCGCCTGGGCTACATGCGGCAGTTCGTGGCCACTCCCGAGGAGCCAACCACCATCCGCGATTTCCTCGTCTCGTTCGCAGATCGTCCGCTCGTGGCGGCCGGGGCAGAATTGCGCGCCTGCGAGGATCGGCTGGCACGCGGCGGCTCCGCTGAGGACGCCCAGCTCGCGTACGCTCATGCCCTCGCCGGGTGGGACGAGGCAGGTGGGTACGGCGCCGAGGTGCTCTGGGACACGTGCACCGTCGCGGCGTTCGGCATCCCGTACGTGGAGACGGCGGACCGGCAGGTGATCACGCTGAGCGGCGGCGAGCAGAAACGGCTCGCCCTGGAACTCTTGTTCCGCTCACCGTTTGACCTGCTGCTGTTGGACGAGCCCGACAACTTCCTGGACATCGCAGGGAAATCCTGGCTCGAAGACCAGATCCGCGAGAGCGCGAAGACCATCCTGTTCGTGAGTCACGACCGAGCCCTGCTCGCGGGCACCGCGACCCGCGTGATCACGTTGGAGGCGCGCGGTGCATGGGTGCACCCGGCCGGCTACGCCACCTACGCGGAGGAACGGGAGGCTCGGTTGGAACGGATCGACGAAGAACATCGCCGCTACAACGAGAAGCACGCGCGGCTCATCGCCTACATGAAGGAGATGAAGCGGAAGGCCGCCTACAACGATGCGATGGCGAGCCGGGCGCGCGCGGCCGTGACGCGCGTGCGGATGTTCGAGGAGCGCCAGGCCCCGCCCGAGAAGGCCGCGGTGCAGAACGTGAAGATGAAGATCGCCGGCGGGCGCACCGGCAAGCTCGCGTTGCGTGTGCGCGACTTCGGTCTGCCGGGGCTCCTCGACCCGTTCAGCACGGAGCTGCTTTTCGGAGAACGCGTCGGCATCATCGGGCCGAACGGAACCGGGAAGACGCACTTCCTCAGGCTCCTTGCGGGCGAAGATGTGGCACACACCGGCGAATGGCAGCTCGGCGCCCGCGTTCATCCGGGGTTGTTCGCACAGCTGCACCACCGGCCCGAACTCGTCGGGGTGAGCGTCCTCGAGGTGCTGCGCGGAACCGGGATGACCATGAGCGAGGCGATGAGCACATTGAAGCGCTACGAGCTCGAGCGTGCCTCGGGCAATCCCTTCGAGCTGCTGAGCGGCGGCCAGCAAGCGCGGTTCCAACTGCTCCTGATGGAGATCGAGAGTCCAACGATGCTCCTGCTCGACGAACCGACGGACAACCTTGACGTGCACTCCGCGGAGGCCCTGGAGGACGCGCTGAGCCGATACGAGGGAACGGTCGTGGCCGTGACGCACGACCGCTGGTTCATGCGGCTCATGGAGCGGTTCCTCAGCTTCGAGGAGGACGGGTCGGTTCGCGAGCTGTTCGAATCACCCTACCCAGTGCGCTGAGGCCCCTCCGCAGGCCCTCAACACTCTGCCGCCACAGCCGATACGTACTAGGTATGGATGAGCGGTCTGGTTCGAACACGCCTGCGTTCAGGAGGGTTGTCCTCGGCGTGGACGGCGGCGGCAGCAAGACGCACGCGGTGGTAGCCACCGTCGACGGGCAGGTACTTGGCGCCGCCGTGCGCGGTCCGTCCAACTGGGAGGAGATCGGCCTGCCGAGAGCGGCGGACACCCTTGACCGGGTCGTCGCCGAGGCCCTCGAGGCTGCGCGGGTCGCCCCGCACGAACTCTCCGCAAGCGTTTTCGGCCTGGCGGGCGTGGACTGGGAGTCTGATCAAGACCGTCTGGGCAACGTGCTCACCCGCCTCCAGCTGGGCGGCTCTCGGCTCATCACCAACGATGCGTTCGTCGCACTCCGCGCCGGGTTGTCGAAATCTGCCGGCGTCGTTGTCGTGGCCGGCACGGGCAGCGTGGTCGCCGGCCGCGACGCCCGTGCGAACACGTTCAGAACGCTTGGCCTCGGTCCGTATTTCGGGGACTTCGGTGGCGGATCGGATATCTCCGAGCACGCGATCCAGGCCGTGTGCGAGGCGTATCTGGGGATGGGCCCCCCGACCGCTCTCACGGAGCTCATGTGCGAACACGAACACGTGAAGAGCGTGGTTGAGTTGTTGGAGAAGGTCAGTCGCGAGCAGGACGACCTGCCCTATGTCGCTCGCACGGTGATGGACGTCGCCGAGCAGGGCGACCCGGTCGCGATCGGGATCATCGAGTACGCGGGGGGCCGACTCGCGAGCAATGCGAATCTCGTCGCCAAACATCTTGGCCTCGAAGAGACGGATTACGAACTGGTCCTGGCAGGAGGCCTCTTCCGGTCGAACACGACGATCTTGGTGGAGCCCTTGGTGGCGGCGGTCAGGGCCGTGTCGCCGGATGTTCGGCCGATCCGATTGGCCAAGCCGCCGGTGGTCGGCGCCGTCCTGCTCGCGTTCGAGCTCGCGGGGTTCCCCGTTGAAGGGCCGGCCGCCGACCTCATCTTCTCCGGCTTGGACGAGGCGCTCCTGTCCACCCCGCCCGAACGGATCTAAGGGACGGGCGGGCGTTCGCTCAGCACCCGGCGTGTGACGTCGTGCAGCGCACCGTTAGTCACCAGCAGGTCGCAACCGGGATGCAGCGATGTCCCCGCGAGAGTCGTCATCGCGCCACCGGCCTCCGTAACGATGATCTTTCCGGCCGCGTAGTCCCACTGACCGCAGGGGTCGTGGTCGACGAGGATGTCCGCGCTCCCTTGCGCCACCAGGGCGTGTCCCCAGGCGTCGCTCAGGCCACGCGTTCGTCGGACGGCGCGGGACAGCCG
>JAXDJY010000015.1:0-5790 GCA_034667445.1 Actinomycetota bacterium
AGTTGGGGCCGTACATGTACGGCACCCCGTAGACGTTGCCGTCGACCACATAGTGCGAGTTGTTCGTCCCGTTCGTGGGGCTGAGCGGCGCGATGACGTCGGAGAGCGACGGGAACATCGACGGATCGATTGCGCCGACATCGCCACCCGCGATCAGCCGGTTGGAGGCGTCACCCGAGGCCGACACGCCGTCGTACTGGGAGCCGCCGCCCTGTCGCATGAGGGTCACCATCTCGTCGGAGGTGTCCGCATACTTCACGTTCACTTTGCAGCCGGTCTGCTTCTCGAAGGGTGTCACCCAGTCGTAGTTCGGGTCGTTGGAACCGTCCTCGGTATACCCGTTCCATGCGATGAGGTTGAGCTGGCCCTCCGTCGCTCCGATCGACGTGTAGGTCTTCGCCGGCGTGATCCCACCCCCACCGGCGGCTCCGTTGGAACTGCTGCTGCTGTTGCTGCACGCGGCTCCAACGATCGCGAGCACGCCCAGCAGCGCGAGCAGCTTCTTGGCTTGCGTCATGCTTGCCCCTCCTCCTGATCCATCGACCCTTCGGCCGCCCCCGCCGGCGCTTGCACCGGTCGGTTGTATCTGCGGTCCCATACGAGCAGGACTTTCTTCCCCCTCACCTGCAGGGCCTCCATGGAGCTCGTGGCCAGATTCTGCTGCATCACCACGAGTTCCGCGCCCACGTCCAGGCCGACCACGTACCGCGTGACCGCACCCAGGTATACGACCTCCCGGACGACTCCGGATGCCGAGCACCGATCAGGCCCGACCGTGCTTCCCGGTTCGACCATCGAGATCTTCTCGGGGCGGATGGTGATGGCCTGCCGCTCTCCCGAGGTCGCTTCTGCCGCATCTCCCTCGAGCACGTTGGACACGCCCACGAATCCGGCGACGAACCCCGTGGCCGGCTCCTCGTATACCGCGGCCGGGGTGCCCACCTGTTCGATCTTCCCGTGGCTGAACACCGCGAGGCGATCGCTCATCGTGAGCGCCTCCTCCTGATCGTGGGTAACGTAGATGAACGTGAGGCCGACCTGCTTCTGGATCTCCTTGAGCTCGATCTGCATCGCTTGACGGAGCTTGAGGTCCAGCGCCCCCAGTGGCTCGTCCAACAGCAGCACGCGTGGCCGGTTCACCAACGCCCGCGCAAGCGCGACGCGCTGCCGCTGACCACCGGACAGCTCCCCGGGCTTGCGATGACCGAACTGCGATAGCTGCACCATCGCAAGGGCGTCGGCCGCCCGATCCCGCCGTTCGTCCTTCGCCACCTTCTTCACCCTGAGGCCGTACTCGACGTTCTCGACGACCGTCATGTGGGGGAAGAGTGCGTAGTCCTGGAACACGGTGTTCACGTCGCGTTGGTAGGGGGCAAGGCGCGACACGTCCACACCCTGGAGCAGGATCCTTCCCTGGGTCGGCTGTTCGAATCCGGCGATCATCCGCAGGCACGTCGTCTTGCCCGACCCGGAGGGCCCGAGCATGGAGAAGAACTCACCCTCGCGAACGTCCAGGTCGACGCCTGCGACGGCCGTGAAGTCCCCGAAGCGCTTGACGACCCCTTCCAAGCGGACGGCGATGCCGGCCGCGTGGTCCTCGGCTACGGTCATCTGCGCTGCCGGCTCAGCCAATCACGCGCTCCCCCTGGTGGATGCGCACATCTTGAACGGGAAGCGCGTCGGCGGCAACCGAACGCCCTAATGCGTGCCGGCGATACCTCGGGTGAGGCGCCCGACGATGCCGGGCCCCTCGTAGATGAACGACGTGTAGATCTGCACGGTGCTCGCACCCGCATCCAGACACTCACGAACATCGTCGGGGCCGAAGATCCCGCCGCAGGCATGCACCGGTAGCGCTCCGCCGATCGCCTCAACGACCGCGGCGACGATCTTCGTCGTGTGGAGCCACAATGCGCGCCCTGAGAGGCCACCCTTGCCTACCGAGACCCGGTCGGTGGCAACCGGATGCGTGTTCGAACAGGTGATGCCCGCGGCGCCCGAATCCTGCGCGATCCGCGCGAGGGCGAGCACACCCTCGCGGGCCACATCGTTCAGGAACGGCGGGAGCTTCACGAACACTGGGCGCCGGGTGTTGGAGACGAGGGCACCGACCAGATCGGCCAGGTGCGACTCGTCGTCCCCGTCGCGGCCCCATTCGACGTTCGGACAGCTCGCGTTGAGTTCGATGGCGTCCACGTGCGGGGAGAGCACCTCGAGGCAGCTGAGCGCCGCCTCACGCGACTGGTCTGCGATGCTCGCGAACACCGGGGCCGGACGCCCGCGCGTCCCGAGCGTAGTCGCCGCGCGCTCGGCACCCGGATTCGGCAGGCCCATCGCGTTGACCATCGAACGCTTCCGGGGGAACCGCGCGATCCTGGGGAGCGGATTGCCCTCCCGAGCCTCTTGCGTGAACGTCCCCGTCACCACGTACCCGAAACCGAGCGCCCCAAGCGCATCGACATGCGCGCCGGTCTTGTCGAACCCGGCCGCCAGACCGACGGGGTTGCGCAGCGGGATGCCGGCCACGGTGACGGCGAGCGAGGGGTCCGTTGAGGCACCGCCGATCTTGGCCCACGGGAGCGGAAGGGACAGAGCGCGGCCGGCGAGGCGATGCGCGGTTTCGGGGGGGAGTGTGAACATCGTGGTGCGGCCAACGGCCGAATACCAACCCATCGAACCCCTATGCTACCTGGCCATGAACCAGGATCTTGTGCGCCGGATGATCGAGGTGTCCGAACAACACGGCGAGTTCGTGCTGAGCTCCGGCGCCACCTCCACGGTGTACTTCGACAAGTTCCTGTTCCTGACCCGGCCTGATCTGCTGCGCGACGTCGCGAAAGAGGTCGCGAGCCTCATCCCCGACGGCGTGGATCACCTGGCCTCCCCTGAGGGCGCCGCTATGCTCCTGGTCTCGGCCGTCTCGCTGGAGGCGGGGTTGCCGTCATCCGTCATCAGGAAGACTCCGAAGGAGTACGGCACGAAGGCGCAGGTCGAAGGCTACGCGCCCGCCGGGGCGCGGGTCGCGCTGCTCGAGGACGTGGTCACCACCGGGCACCAGGTGCTGCGCGCTGCCAGAGTTCTTGAGGCGCACGGGGTCACGGTGGAAATCATCATCCTTGCGTTGGATCGCGGTGGCGCCGACACGTTGCGCGAGGCCGGCTATCGAGTTGCGAGCGTGGCCTCGCTCCGCCCGGCAGAGTGAGGCTCAGTCGGCGCGAACACAACGCCAGATCTGCAGGCGCCAGAGGAACCGGCTTCCTCGCTTGTGCAGGTTGACCAGCCCGTCTTTCATCATCCGGGCCGCAGCGACCGACTTGCCCACGAGATCGGGGAGCGGGAACTCACGCTCGACGATCGACGTCATGTTCGAGCCGAAGACCTTCCGTGCCGCAGCGAGGATGGCGCTCTCGTCCTGGATGGTCCCGGTCGGCAGGTAGAGGCGGCCGCCCGGCACCAGCGTGTCGCCGATGGTCTCCAACATCTTCCGGGGAAGCTCGGCGCCCGTCGGGCCGCCCGAGGGAACCTTCTCGAACCACCCCGACACCTCGGCCAGTTCGTCCGGGATCCCGCTCACGTCACCGATCAAGACCGTTGCCCGGATATCACGGACCGGCTCGAGCAGGTCACCCGCGCGGAACTCGCAGATGTCGGCGAGCCCTAGGCGTTTGGCGTTCCGCTGCGCTGCTTCAACCGCGGCTTCGGAGAGGTCGCAGCCGTAGACCTTCTTCGCTCCCAGGCGGGCCGCAACGAACGAGAGCACGCCGCTGCCACATCCCACATCGATGACGGTGTCGTTCGGGCCGATCTCGAGCGCTTCAGCGAGTGTGCGGCTGGTGTGGGTCGGGCTGAACACTCCGGGCGCGACCTGCAACGTGAACGGGCCGGTTCGACCTTTCCACGTCACCTCGCTTGCGGCCTGATTCATATCGGCTCCCTGTCATGGGGTCCCTAGCGCTACCCGGCGACCCCGCCGACCTGCACCTCCACTACCCAGGCAGATTACACGGTAAGGGGGTCCAGGGGGGCTTCCGGACCCGGCGTGAGGTTCCCGCTCTCGATCCGTGCGATGTCGGCCTGCAAGCGTTCGACCAGCGCGCCGGTGTCCACTCCGCGCTCCCCTGCCGGGTATCGGGACACGCGACGCACCGCACGCCCCAATAGCGTGACGGCCCCGTGGGCGTTCCCGCGAAGCAGGTGCACGTAGCCCGCGCCCATCTGGGAGAGCCCCTTGAACAGCTCTTCATCACCCGTGCCCTTCGAGCGCTTCCAGGCCGTCTCCCACGCCTCATGGGCCGGGAACCATCGACCTTCGCGCGCGTAGGACCGGGCCAGCTCGTGGTTCTCCTCCATCGACAACGCATCGAAATCGGGCATATCGAGGCGGTTCGGACTTCCCCAGGGCTGCGGGCGTCCGAGTTCGTCGCGGGGGCGCTCGGGCTTGTTCCGGGTTTCGGATGGGACGCCCGTCTTGCCTGTGGCTTCTTCCGGCATCGTTCCATCCTGCCACAGCCGCCGCGAAAGCCCGCTACTCGGGCTCCTCGCCGGCGATATCGGCCAGCGCGTCCCGCAGCCCGTCGTAGCGGCGATCCCCCAATGCCCGCCTGGTTCTGGTTTCGAGCGACTGCACCGCACGGCGGCACTCCGTTGCGACGGTACGGCCCCGCGCCGTGAGCTTGACGACCTTGGCCCGCGCGTCCGCGGGGTCGGCCGCCCGCCGAACATAGCCCCGTGTCTCGAGCTCGTCGACCACGAGCATCATCCCCTGCTTGGAGATCCGGGCGCGGCGCGCAAGCTCGGTGAGGCGGGTGCCGCTCCGCCGGTCGATGTGGAGGAACACGGCCGCGTGACCGGCGCGGACATCAGAGAGGCCCCGTTCCTCCATGTCGCCCGCGAGTTCGGAGGCGAGCGATCGATGGGCTTCGAGCAGCAGCCGTCCGAGGTCAGGTTCGCTCATCTGCCTAATCCTGACCCCTTCACCGCCAGATGGTCAATCCCATTGACCGTCGTTTCCTCTGTTCGCCGAACGCCTCGCTATCCTTCGGTGTATGGCGATCGAGGTGCGCGAAGCGGATCCCGCTGAGTTCGCGGAGGCCGGTGCGGTCACGGCCGCCGCGTACCGCGAGTTCTTCGATGGAACGCAGTGGGAGCGCTATCTCGACGAGATCGCCGACGTCGCTTCTCGAGCCGGCCGGACCGAGATCATCATCGCGCTCGACGCGGGCGCGATCATCGGGAGCGCCACCTTGGAGCTGGACGGACGCACCAGCCCTGACGATGGCCCGCTCGAACCAGACCGCGCGCACATCCGCATGCTCGGCGTCCATCCCGACGCACGGGGGCGAGGCGCGGCGAAGGCATTGATGACGGCCTGCGAGTCGAGGGCCCGTGCGGCGGGACGAACGGTCCTCACCCTCAACACGACAGACCTCATGCGTGCTGCCAAGACCATGTACGAAGGACTCGGGTACGTGCGGGGTCCGGACGAGCCCCTCCCGGGAGGCATCACCCTCCTCAACTACTCGAAGCAGCTCTAGCGCACCTGCTCCTTGGAGAACTGCTGCTCGTACAGCCGCGCGTAGGTGCCGCTACGGTCAAGGAGTTCGGCGTGTGAGCCCTGTTCGGTGATGCGCCCCTTATCCACGACGAAGATCACATCGGCCGCGAGGATCGTAGAGAGGCGGTGGGCGATGGCGATGGTCGTCCGTCCGAGCATGAGGGGCTCGAGCGCCGCCTGAACCAGTCGCTCGGAAGTGGTGTCCAAGGAGGAGGTGGCCTCGTCCAGGATCAGGA
>JAXDJY010000016.1:0-4132 GCA_034667445.1 Actinomycetota bacterium
CCAGAAGGCGCTGGTCGCGTTTGGCGCGATCGCGCTGTTCGTGGGCGCGTTCATCATCTTCAACACGTTCAACATCGTCGTGACGCAGCGAACTCGTGAGCTCGCACTGCTTCGGGCACTTGGCGCCGGGCGGCGCCAGGTCATGACGTCGGTGTTGGCGGAGTCCATCTTGGTCGGGTTGGCCGCGTCGCTCGTCGGTGTCGGCGTGGGGCTCGGACTCGCGATCGTGCTCCGGGGCGCCCTAAGCGCACTCGGGTTGAAGCTCCCAGGAGGCTCGCTCGTCATCGCTCCCCGGACATTCATCGTCTCGCTCGCGGTGGGCACGATCATCACGGGGATCGCAGCGCTGTCCCCGGCGCGGCGGGCCTCTCGCGTGTCGCCGATCGAAGCCCTCAGGGAAGGCGCTGCGCCTCCGGCCTCGCTCCGCCGGCGCGTGATCTGGGGCACGCTGGTCACTGCGGCGGGGGTGGCCGCGTTGCTCGTTGGCCTGTTCGGCAGCGTGTCGAACAGCGCCCGGCTGGTCGGCGTCGGCGCCATGCTGACCTTCATCGGCGTGGCCATGCTCTCCCCGCTGGTGACGGAACCACTTGGGGCGCTGCTGGGGGCGCCGCTGCGTCGAGCGTTGCCCGGGCGCCTTGGCTTGGAGAACGCGAAACGCAATCCGCGTCGAACCGCATCTACCGCCTCCGCGCTGATGATCGGACTGGGCCTGGTCGTGTTCGTGAGTGTCTTCGCGGCGTCGCTCCGGGCCTCGGTGACCACGACACTCGACGCGTTCCTCCGCGCCGACTACACGGTGAGCACCTCCTCGTTCCAGCCGTTCAGCCCGCAGGTTGCCGTCGATATGTCCGCGGTCCCTGGTGTGGAGGCCGCGTCGCCTTTGCGGCAGGCCCAAGCGAAACTGGGTTCGTCGTCGGTCTTCCTGGTGGGCGTCGATCCGACTGGGTTCCCGAAGGTCGCGAACATAACGATGGAGTCAGGGTCCTTCTCTGCTCTCGGGACCGACGGAACGATCATCGTGTCGCACGGGGCGGCGCTGTCTAAACACCTGAGCGTCGGGGAGACCCTGACGACGACGTTCCCGCGGACGGGCGTCCAGCGTCTGCGTGTGGCAGGGATCTTCGCGCAGAACAGTCTGCTGGGCGACTACGCGGTATCACTAACAACATTCGAAGCCAACGTGGCGCAACAGCTGGACTCTTTGGTGTTCGTCAAGGTCGCACCGGGTGCAGATCCCGCGGCTGTGAAGCAAGGCATCAACACGGTTCTGAAGAAGTACCCGAGTGTGGAGCTGAGCGATCAATCCCAGTTCAAGCAGAAGGAGATCGCGCAGATCGATCAGATCTTCGGTTTGGTCAACGGATTGTTGGCGCTCTCGGTCATCATCTCCTTGTTCGGGATCGTGAATACGCTGGCGCTATCGATCTACGAGCGCATCCGCGAGCTGGGGCTGCTCCGAGCCGTGGGGATGTCCAAGCGGCAGATCCGGCGGATGATCCGGTCGGAGGCCGTCGTGATCGCGCTGATCGGTGCGATCTTGGGCATGGTCGTCGGGATCGGGTTCGGATGGGCGATGCAGCGTGCCCTCGCGGATCAGGGCGTCTCTCGGCTCTCCCTGCCGCTCAGTGAACTTGTGGTGATCCTCGTTGTCGCGGCCCTGCTCGGCGTGGTCGCGTCGATTCTCCCGGCTCGCCGGGCGGCGAGGATCGACGTTCTGCAAGCAATCTCCTACGAGTAGGCCGTCGGCGGGCGTCGCGTCGATATCATGGACGCCATGTCGACGCTTACCTTGCCGGACGGTTCCACCAAGACGCTCCCTGAGGGCGAGCCGATCGGTGGCGTCCTGCCGAAGGGTTCGCTCGCGGCCCGGGTGGACGGGATCCTCCGAGACCTCTCATTCGTGCCACAGGGTGACGTATCCGTGATCCCGGTCGGCGGGAACGACGAGGATGGCCTTCACGTGCTCCGGCATTCGACCGCGCACGTGTTGGCCCAGGCCGTCTGCGACGTGTTCCCGGGTGCGAAGTACGCCATCGGTCCGGCGATCGCCGACGGCTTCTACTACGACTTCGAGCTTCCCGACGCCATCGCCGCCGCCGACCTCCAGAAGATCGACCGCCGGATGCGCCAGATCATCAAGTCGAACCAACCGTTCGTACGCGAGGAAGTTTCTCGCCAGGCTGCACTGGAGCGCTTGGCCGATCAGCCGTTCAAGCTGGAGATCATCGAGGGCCTGGCCGCCGAGGAGGGCGAGTTCGAAGGAGGGAACACCGTCACCCTCTACCGGAACTCGGAGTGGGTCGACCTGTGCTTGGGTCCGCACGTCCCGCACACGGGCAAACTGGGTTCGTTCAAACTCATGAGCATCGCGGGTGCGTACTGGCGGGGAGACGAGTCGCGGGCCATGCTCACCCGCATCTACGGGACCGCCTGGGCGTTGCAGGGCGACCTCGATGCCCACCTCCATCGGCTGGAAGAAGCCGAACGGCGCGATCACCGCAAGCTCGGGGCCGATCTCGACCTGTTCAGCTTCCCCGAGGAGATCGGCTCGGGCCTGGCCGTGTTCCACCCGAAGGGCGGCTTGATCCGCCGCCTCATGGAGGACTACTCCCGCGGTCGACACGAAGCCGGGGGCTACGATTTCGTGAACACCCCGCACATCACGAAGGCAGAGCTTTTCGAGACGTCAGGGCACCTCGAGTGGTTCGCGGACGGGATGTTCCCGCCGATGGAGTTGGACGGCGGCACCGAGTATTACCTGAAGCCCATGAACTGTCCGTTCCACGTGCTTATCTATCGGAGCCGGACCCGGAGTTACCGGGAGCTGCCCCTCCGGTTGTTCGAATTCGGATCCGTCTATCGCTACGAGAAGTCCGGTGTGGTGCACGGGCTCACACGGGTCCGCGGGATGACGCAGGACGACGCGCACATCTTCACCACGCGCGAACAGATGGGGGAGGAACTGCAGTCGCTTTTGGTGTTCGTGTCGGATCTGCTGCGCGACTACGGGTTGGATGACTTCTATCTGGAACTCTCGACCAAACCGACGGAGAAGGCCTTCGGTTCCGACGAGGACTGGGCGGAGGCCACGGAGGCCCTTCGTCAGGCCGCCGAACAGCTGGACCTCGAGCTCGTCATGGACGAGGGCGGTGGCGCGTTCTACGGCCCGAAGATCAGCGTGCAGGCACGCGACGCGATCGGGAGGACCTGGCAGATGTCAACCATCCAGTTGGACTTCCAGACCCCGAAGCGGTTCGACATCACCTACGCCGCGGCGGACAACGCGCGGCACACCCCGATCATGATCCACCGCGCGCTCTTCGGATCGGTGGAGCGGTTCTTCGCTGTGTTGCTGGAGCACTATGCGGGAGCCTTCCCGCTCTGGCTCTCACCCGAGCAGGTGCGGTTCGTTCCCGTGGCCGACCGTCATAACGAACGGGCGAAGGAACTCGCAGCGAAGGCGCGTGTGGCGGGCCTGCGGACGTTCGTGGACGACTCCAAGGAGTCGGTTGGGAAGAAGATACGCGCGGCTCAGCTCGCGAAGGCGCCCTACACGCTCGTCGTGGGCGACCGCGATATGGAGACGGGGACGTACACCGTTCGGGATCGTGCGGGGGAAGAGACGCAGGGCGTCGACTTCGACCGGCTCATCGACGCGCTCATGAAGGAACGCGACTCGCGCGCGTTGGTGCAGAGCCAGTTCGGGGACTGACGTGGACCACCTCTGGAGTCCGTGGCGGATGGAATACATCCGGTCCGGGACCGGCGATGTCGAGCCTGAGGGCTGCGTCTTCTGCGGGATCCGCGACGGTCGCGAAGCCGAACACGTGCTGGTCAGGACCGATCTCGGGCTCGTCGTCCTCAACAAGTTTCCCTACAACCCCGGGCATCTGGTGATCCTTCCGACCAGGCACGTCGGAGATATCGAGGACCTGACCACGGAGGAGAACGCTGAGCTTCAATCGCTGCTGCAGCGCTCGGTTCGCGCGCTCCGGGAGGAGTCGGAGCCGCAGGGGTTCAATATCGGGATGAACCTGGGCCGCGTGGGCGGGGCGGGGATCCCGGACCACGTCCACTGGCACGTCGTTCCGCGCTGGGGTGGGGACACGAACTTCATGCCGGTCATCGGCCA
>JAXDJY010000017.1:0-4484 GCA_034667445.1 Actinomycetota bacterium
TTCCCCACCTCGCCGTCAAGGACGACGAGGTCGGGGCGATGCCCGGCCAGCCACGCGAGCGCCTCTCCGAAGGCTTTCCGCGTGGGGATGCCGTCGGGATAGCTGGGCGCCGACTCAGCAACGGTGGTCGCCGTCGAGAGCGGGATGGCGACGTCGGGCTTCGGCGGCTGGACGACGATCGAACGAAGACCTCCGAGTTCGGCGATCGCGGACTTCGCCTGCTCGGGGCTCAGGGCTTTCCCGTGCCACCCCTCCTGGTTCGCAGTGAGCTTGACCCCATGGCCCTTCTCGGTGCGGGCGATGATCAACGTTGGTTTGTCGGCCGTCTCGGCCTCCGAGTACGCACGGTCGATCGCGTTCACGTCGTGCCCATCGATCTCCAGCGCGTTCCATCCGTACGCGAGCGCCCGGTCGCGGAACACATCTGCGTGCCACTCGTGCATCGTGGGTCCGCGCTGACCCAGCCGGTTCAGGTCGATGATCGCGGTGAGGCCTGTGACCTCGTGGAACGCGGCCGCCTCCATCGCTTCCCAGACACTTCCCTCGGCGGTCTCGGAGTCACCCATGAGCACCCACGCGCGTCCGCCGGTGCCATCCATCCGCATGGCGAGGGCCATCCCGAGTCCGGCGGCGAGCCCCTGTCCCAGCGAGCCGGTCGCCACGTCTACCCACGGCGTTTCAGGCAACGGCGCGGGGTGACCCTGGATCGGTGACCCGAACTTGCGTAGCGTCAGGAGTTGTTCGTCGGTGATCGCGCCGATCGCTTTCATCGCGGAGTACAGGGCGGGCGCAGCATGGCCCTTCGACAGGACGAACCGGTCATTTGATGGCGACTTCGGATCGTCAACCAGCGTGCGGAGATGGTCCCGGTAGAGGACGGCCAACAGGTGCGCGCAGGACATCGACGACGTCGGATGCCCCGACGCAGCAGCCGTCGTGCATCTGATGCTGTCGATCGCGATCTGGGCGGCGAGTTCGTTCCAATCCTGCGTGCGGGTATCCATCGGTCCTCCGTGGTCCGTGACGACTCCCAGCCTACCCCGCTGCTTCCGAACGGACGGCTCCGCGGGCGGTGTCACCGTGGACCTATCTGCCACCGCCACCGCTGGGGTAGCCTCCGTGCGTATGGCGAACATCGATCCCATCGAACTCCGAGTTGCCGCGGCGGCCGGGACCCGGCCCGTCCTGCTCGGGCTTGCCGGTGACAGTGCCTCCGGTAAGTCGACGCTGTCCCACGGCATCGAGTACATCCTGGGCTTCGAACGGGTGGGCAGGGTTTGCACCGATGACTACCACCGGTATGACCGTGCGGCGCGGGCCGAACGCGGGGTGACGCCACTCGCCCCGGAGGCGAACGACCTCGGCCTCATGGCCGAGCACCTGCGGACCCTCTCCGCCGGCGGCTCCGTCGTCAAGCCCACCTACGACCACCACACGGGAACGTTCGGCGCGCAAGAAACGGTGGAGTCGGGCGAGATCATCATCGTCGAAGGGCTGCTCCCACTGGCCGATCGTCGAACGCGTGATGCCATCGACGTCGCCGTGTACCTGGAGCCCGAAGAGGAGCTGCGCCACCGGTGGAAGTTGGAGCGCGACGTATTCGAGCGCGGGTATGCGCCGAAGGACGTGGTCCGTGAACTCCGTCTGCGCGAGGCCGACGCCGCGCAGTACATCCGGCCGCAGCGAGACTTCGCCGACATCATCGTGCGATTCCAACGCCAGGAGGGTGTGGAAGATGACGGCGATCTGTCGGCTCGTCTCACGGTTCGCCCGACGCTCCCCTACCCCGGTCTGCGCGAACTCGTCGGCTCCCTCAGTCGCCGTGGGCTGGAACCCATCCGGTGGTCCACCGCGACCGACCGCCGCGGTCCGATGAGCGTCCTGGACATCGACGGGAACTGTCCGCCCGATCTCGGGGGGGAGATCGAGGATGTCATCTGGTCGTATCTGCACCCCGACGACCGGCTGCAACGCGAGCGGATCGGCCTGTACCGCCACCCCGAGCACGGCGAACGCCGGAGCGAGGCATTGGCCCTCGCGCAGCTCCTCATCGTGTCGCACCTGGTCGGCGCGCTGGACGGTGCCTTCGAGCTGTAGAACACGGTGGACGCCACATCGGTTCTTCGCCAGGTGCACCGGGTACGCTGTGCAGACAGATGAACGACGCATCCCCTTCCTTCGAATCCCTCGGCGTGTCCCGTGAAGTGATCGAAACCCTCGCGGTGAACGGTATCCACGCTCCGTTCCCCATCCAGGTCATGGTCATCCAAGACGCCACGTCGGGCCGTGACACCCTGGCGAAATCGCGGACCGGCTCGGGCAAGACGCTCGGGTTCGCGATCCCGATCGTGGATCAACTCACGCCCGACGAACCTCGGCTCCCCGCGGCGCTCGTCCTGGTACCCACCCGCGAGCTCGCGGTGCAGGTTCGCGACGAATTCCACGACATCGCGAAAGCCCGCGGTCTGCGAACCAAGGTGGTGTACGGGGGGACCAACGTGAAGGAGCAGGCCATCGGCGTCGAGCGGACGCACATCCTCATCGCAACTCCCGGCCGTCTCCAAGATCTCGCCGAACGCAAGCTCGTCGACCTGGGCGGGGTACGCATCTTCGTCCTGGACGAGGCCGACCGGATGCTCGATATGGGTTTCCAGCCGCAGGTGGACCGTATCGTACGGATGCTGCCGAAAGACCGGCAGACCATGTTCTTCTCCGCTACGTTGGACGGGGCCGTCGGACACATCGCCGAGGTGTATACCCGCGACGCGATCCGCCACGAGATCGAGTTCGAGAGCAAGACGGTCGACGAGGCCGACCATCGGTTCGTGCCGGTTGCCGCGCAAGACAAGCTCACGATGCTCGTCGACACGGTCAACGCTCAGCCCGGTCTGACGCTGGTGTTCGTCAACACGAAGCGCAAGGTGGAGTCGCTCGCCCGGCAGTTGCGAACGGCCGGCGTGCCCACGGTCACCATGCATGGCGACATGAGCCAACAGGCCCGAGAGAAGGCACTCCAGCGATTCGAGGGGAAACATGTGGGCGTACTCATCGCGACCGACGTCGCCGCGCGCGGCTTGGACCTTGACGACATCACGATGGTCATCAACTACGATCCTCCGCTCGACGACAAGGGGTACGTGCACCGTGTCGGACGGACGGCACGAGCGGGGCGGAGCGGCACAAGCCTGACGTTCGTTCAGCCGGACCAGATGGGGGATGTGAGCCGCATGGCCGCCCGCCTCGATCTCCACGAGGAGTTCGAATCCGAGGGGATGACGGTGGCGCCGCCGCGAACGGTCTTCAGCGGATCGACGCGTGGACGACGCTCCGGACTACGCGCCACGAAGCGGAGGAAGTAAGACCCTCGGCCGGCGGCTACGACGCGTCGCCGCTTATCACCCGGAGGTTCGAACGCCGGTGCAGGGCCAGGATGTCGACCCCGGTCATCGGTCGTGCGAAGTAGAAGCCCTGTCCGAGCTGACACCCGCGGTCGCGGAGGAAATCCCATTCCTCCGCCGTCTCTATCCCCTCGGCCAGGGCGGTCATCCCGAGGTTCGATGCAAGGGCGATCATCGCGCTCACCATGCTTGCGGCGTCGCGGTCCTGATCGACGTTCCGAACGAACGACCGATCGATCTTCAACACGTCGACGGGCATGTGTCGAAGGCGGGAAAGTGACGAATATCCGGTCCCGAAGTCATCGATCGCGAGGCGCAGACCGCGGCTGTGCATGTCCTGCAGCACGCCGAGTGTGCGGTCCGGATCGTGCATCGCGGTGGATTCCGTGATCTCGACGGTGACCTTCGAAGGATCCATGCCGGCCTCCAACAGCGGAGCCATGATCTTGTCGACCAGGTCCGGGTGCCACAGTTGCCGGGGCGAGAGGTTGAAGGCGATGTCCATCTCCAGCCCGCCCGCGCGCCATGTCGCCTCCTGACGGCACACTTCCTCGACGACCCAGTCGCCGATCGCGTCGATGAGCCCCATCTCCTCGGCGAGGGGGATGAAGTCGTTGGGAGGAACCAGACCACCGGCGGCATCGGGCCAGCGGATCAGCGCCTCGACGCCGACCATCTCGGCGGACTCAAGGTCGATGAGCGGCTGATAGTGGAGCATCCACGCCTCGTCCTGCACCGCCTTGCGGAGCCTCGTGCTGAGCGAGAGCTTGGTCAGGGCGTCAGCCTCGGCCGTCGCGTGCATGAGGAATCCACCCGGGCCGTTTCGCTTGGCCCGCTGCATCGCTGCGTCGGCGTTCTTGATGATCGCAGCGGGAGTATCCCCGTCGACCGGGAAGACTGCTACCCCCAAGGTTGCAGTGATGAAGAGTTCGGTCCCGTGAGATTCGAACGGAGCGGCGAGCGCTTGCTGCACCCGAGCCGCGACCGATTCGGACGCGACGCTCGCCCCGTCCGCGCCGCCCGGGACGGGGGGCACCAACTCGATGTCGGACAGGAGGACCAGGAATTCATCGCCGCCCGAGCGTG
>JAXDJY010000018.1:0-2916 GCA_034667445.1 Actinomycetota bacterium
CTCGCCGAGGGTGAAGAACTTTACTAACCGAGCATCACGCCCTCTGCTGGCCATCCTGGCCGCCGGCGTCGTGCTATTCCCGCTGCGGGCAACAGGTGCCGTGTCGGGAACGATCGAGGGCCAGGTCATAAGGGCCCCCTCCGACTCGCCCTTGGCAGGGGTCCGCGTGACGCTGATGGGTGCAGATCGCGGCGGTTCCAACCCCATCACGCGCACCGCTGTGACCGACCGGCATGGCTCTTACACGTTCGACAATGTCCCCGCGTCCAATAACCGGGTCTACGCTCTGAATGCGATCTACGACCGCGGTCTCTTCGCCGGAGGCGCGATCCAGATTCCCAGCAACACGTCGAAGCGACCCGTGATCAAGACGCGTTTACGCGTATGGAAAACGACGACCGATCCATCGGCGATCTTGATCGCGCGCGACGACCTCTTTGTCCAGCAGCAACACGACGGTGCCGGCGTTATCGAGTCCATAAGTGTCCAGAACAACACCAATGCTGCTTACATAGGCAGAGGAGCCGATGTTGTCCAATCGGCCACGGGGGCGGTTCCCAGTTTGGGCTTCGCGCTGCCATCAGGCGCGTCGCGCGGCGGGTTCGCGATAGTGCAGTCGGACCTCGACATCCCGGAGCTTCGCCCCACCGATTTCGGGGTCGCTGCCACCAGCGCCATCCCGCCGGGCCTCACCAAGATCACCTACTCCTATCGCGTTCAAGGACTGGTGGGGTCCACCGACATCTCCAGAACAACGTTGTACCCCACCGTCGAAACCAGCGTCTTCGCCGCGCCTCCCCTTGGGATCCAGAGCAACCGCTTGAAACGAGCTGGCGATGTCACCATCGGCAAGATCAAGTACCAAAGGTGGTCATCGACAGCCCCGCTGGCGCCGGGCGACGAGCTTCAGGCGCTCGCTGTCGCCCGGGCAGGACTGGCTCCCGGCCTCATCATCGGCATCGTCGCGGGGTTCGTCTTGTTCGCTCTTGCCGGTCTGTTGTTCTATCTCCGCAGCCCTTCCCGCCGATCGCGGCCACACAGGGCGGCACCGGCTTCTGCCCGAAAAGACCTGCTGGTCGCAATAGCCAAGCTCGACCGGCGACACGAGACCGGCGAGGTCGCCGACGATGAATGGAGACAGACGAGAGCGAAACTGAAAGCGCAAGTGGAACGGCAACCATGATCCACATCGGGAGCCTCAACGTCTTCTTCGGGCGGACCGTTGCCCTCGATCACGTCGACCTCGATCTGGAGCCCGGCGTGGTCGGCCTCTTTGGGCAGAACGCGTCAGGTAAGTCGACCCTCCTTCGGGTTCTGGCCGGCCTCCTCGAGCCGACCTCGGGTGAGGTCACTTGGAACGGGACCCCGCTGAACTCGTCCGGTGAGGGGCTGCGCACCCGCATCGGCTATGCGGGGCACGCATCTGGTCTCTACCTCAGGCTCTCGATCCGCGAGAACCTCGCTCTCTTCGCGCGCCTCTACGGCGTACTGCCGCAGCGTGTGGACATCGCGCTGGACATGCTCGACCTGACGTCGCGGGCGGCGACGCCCGTCGGCCGGTTGTCTGCCGGGTTCAAACGGAGAGCCGGGGTCGCCCGGGCTCTGCTGCACGAGCCCGACATGCTGCTCCTTGACGAGCCCTATGCGCATCTCGACGACGAGGCTTCTGACGCGGTGTCGGAGGCGATCCGGTCCTGGCGTGCGCCCGGACGAACAGCGGTGATCGCCACCCACGGAGCAAAGAGGATCAAGCAGTTCACCGATGCTCGCGTGGTGTTGCAGCGAGGGCGCGTAGTGACGCAGCTCGATGCAGCTGCGCTGGCGGCGAGGACACCGGTATGAGCATCGCGGCTCCCGGTTTTCTCGGCAAAACGTGGGCATTGGTGGTCAAGGACGTCAGACTCGAACTGCGCGGGCGCGACACGCTGCCGCCGATGATCGCCTTCGCGGGCGCCGTCGCTCTGTTGCTGGCGTTCTCGATCCCGTCGACGGGATCCGTCACGGCCCCCGTCAAGCTCGTTGCCGGAAGCGTTCCCCTCGCCGATGTGCTGGCTGGTTTCCTGTGGGTGACCGTGCTGTTCGCCGGCCTCATCGGCTTCGCGCGCACTTTTGAAGTCGAGCGCGAGGAAGCGGCTATGGATTCGCTTCTTATGGCGCCTCTGGACCGGTCCGGCTTGTTCTTCGGAAAGGCGATCCCCAACCTGCTATTCATCGCGCTGGTAGAGGTGATCCTGATCCCTCTCTTTGCGATCCTCTTCAGCATCCAGTTGGGGGACTCCTGGCCTCTGCTGATCCTTGTGACCCTTCTCGCCGACCTCGGTTTCGTTGCAGTGGGAACCCTGTTCTCGTCGCTGGCGGCACAGACGACCAGCCGAGAGTTGATCTTGCCGCTCTTGGCCTTGCCGATCCTGGTACCGGTATTCATCGGTGCTGTTGTTCTCACGTCTGATCTCTTCATCGGGAGCGCGCTCGCCGACGTGGCGCGACGAGGATGGTTCGCAGTGCTCGTGGCTTTCGACGTCATCTTCATCACCGCTGGAGCGCTGCTGTTCGAGTTCACTTTGGAATAGAGCCGATCGGGCGCGATCCGGAGACGCCGCGGATCTGCGACGGCTAGCTATGAGCGGTGCGAGTTCAGTTAGCACCACCAACACAAGTAGGCTGGCCATCGTGGATATGACTGCTAGGAACGGCCGCTTGATGTGGCTGGGAGCCGCGGCGTGGACTGCGGTGGCGCTCTCGGTAGTGCTCATATTCTTCGTAGCCCGAACCGCTCAGGCGACCATGGGCGGACAGTTGCAGCGCATCTTCTACTTCCACGTCCCGGCGGCCTGGGTGGCTTACCTCGCCTTCGCCATCGTGTTCCTCGCCTCGATCGCCTACCTCCGCACCAACGACCGTCGCTGGGACATCCTG
>JAXDJY010000019.1:0-7477 GCA_034667445.1 Actinomycetota bacterium
CAACGCCTCCACCGCAACGACTCCGGCAGCAGCGTTGCGGGCCGCGTATTCACCGAACAGCGGGACGAACAGATCGTCGTAGGTGGCGTGGAGCCCACGGACGCTGAAGGACTGGCCCCCCACCGCCTGGAGCCGGTCGTCCACTTCCCAATCCCGGAACTCGATCTTGAGGTCCGCCCCGACCTCGGCGGCTCGCGCGTCGAGCACTGTCTGGACCTCCGCCTCCTGCTCCCTGATGACGGCGACACGCTTGTCCTTGATGATCCCGGCCTTCTCGGTCGCGATGTGCGTGAGCGTGGGCCCGAGTTCGGCGACATGGTCCATGCCGACCGGGCAGATGACCGCGACGTCGGAGGCGATCAGGTTGGTTGCATCCCAGGATCCGCCCATCCCCACCTCGAAGACGCCGAGTCCGACGGGCCGGTCGGCGAACGAGAGGAAGGCAAGGGTCGTCAGCGCCTCGAAGTATGTGACCGCCGTTTCCGCAGCGGTGTAGACGAGCTCGAAGTAGGGCGCGAGACGTGCCCACTCGTCGGCGAACTCCTGCTCGCTGATCATCTGACCGCACACGCTGATCCGTTCCCGGACCGTGACCAGATGTGGGGATACGTAGAGCCCGGCGCTCACCCCGTGCGCGCAGGCGAGTCCGGCCGATGCGCGTGCCGTCGTGGTCTTACCGTTGGTACCGGTGACGTGGATGGTCGGATACGTCAGCTGAGGGTCGTCGAGGTAGCGCACGAGCGCGCGCATGCGATCAAGCGACGGCTCGGGCATGTGCTCAGGCTGGCGGGCCTCCAGCTGGGCCAGCGCATCATGGAAGCGCACGCTGGTCACGATTCCACGGGCGCGAGTACGGTGACGACGGACGAGCGACTACCGGGGACCCGTTCGATGCGAGTGATGTTGCCGGCCTCGATCAGATCGCGCTCAAGATGTTCCATCAGTGCGAGACGGTCCGGGGTGTCGTTGATCGTGACGAGCTCGACCGCGGCACGGAGCGACACCTTCTTCAGTGCTTTCTCCTTGCGGATCGCCGTAAGGATCTCCGCACCGAACGCATACACGGTCCCATCACCGTGGGCCGTACCAGGTCCCAGGTCATCCGGACGTGGCCAGGTCGCCCGGTGGATGCTCCCCTCCCGCCACCATGACCAGACCTCCTCGGTGACGTAAGGGAGGAAGGGAGCGAAGAGCCTGAGCAGGACGTCGAGCGCGGTCCGAAGCGCAGCGACCGCGGAGGCCGCTCCGGCCTCACCGTGCGCGCCGTAGGCGCGTTGCTTGACCAACTCCAGGTAGTCGTCGGTGAAGGCCCAGAAGAACCGCTCCGTGAGGTCCAGCGCCCGGGCGTGGTCGTAGGCGGCGAACGCGTCGGTCGCCTCCGTCACGACCTCTCCCAGCGCGGCAAGCATAGACAGGTCCAGTGGTTCGGTCACCTCGCCCGGTGCCGCCTCCATCCCGAGGGTGAACCGCGAGGCGTTCAGTATCTTGATCGCGAGTTTGCGTCCGACCTTCATCTGCTGTTCGTCAAAGGCCGTGTCCGACCCCAGTCGTGCGGACGAAGCCCAATAGCGCACGGCGTCTGCTCCGTGCTGCTCGAGCAATCCGAGAGGCGTGACCACGTTGCCTTTCGACTTCGACATCTTCTTGCGGTCGGGATCGAGGACCCAGCCACTGATGCCGACGTCGGTCCACGGCAGCGAGCCGTGCTCCAGCTCCGACTTCAGCACGGTGTAGAAGAGCCAGGTGCGGATGATCTCGTGCGATTGCGGCCGAAGGTCCATCGGGAACACCCGGGAGAAGAGATCGGCGTCGTCCTCCCACCCGCCGGCGATCTGCGGCGTGAGCGATGAGGTCCCCCACGTGTCCATGATGTCCGGGTCGCCGGCGAAGCCCCCGGGTTGATCCCGCTGCTCCGCCGTGAATCCATCGGGGACGTCGGAGAGCGGGTCGATCGGGAGCCGCGATTCATCGGGCACCAACGGGGCGTCGTGATCCGGGTCTCCGTTCGCGTCCAATCGGTACCAGACGGGGAACGGGACCCCGAAGAACCGCTGCCTGCTCACGCACCAATCGGCGTTCAATCCTTCGACCCAACTGTCGAAGCGCGCACGCATGTACGGCGGGTGCCAGGTGAGCTCCGAGCCTCGCTTCAGCAGATCGGGGCGGTGCTGCAGGGTTCGAACGAACCACTGACGGCTCGAGATGACCTCAAGGGGCCGCGTCCCGTTCTCATAGAACTTCACCGGATGACGGATGGTCTGGGGCTCTCCGAGGAGGTGACCGGAGGCCGACAGCATCTCGGCGATCTTCTTCCGTGCCTTCTTCGCATACATCCCGGCGATCTCGGCGAGCGCCGCATTGGCCGCCTCGGGATCACGCGATTCCCAGCCGGGCTCGCCGAAGATCTTCTTCCCGATCGAGCCGTCCTTCTGCATGACGACGCGCGCGGGAAGCCCCAGCTCACGCCACCACGTCACGTCCGTGACATCACCGAACGTGCAGATCATCGCCACGCCGGTGCCCTTCTCCGGAGCCGCCAGTTCGTGCGCCATCACCGGCACGGACACGCGGAACAGCGGCGTCAGTACCGTGCTCCCTACCAGCGCGGTGTATCTCTCGTCGGTGGGATGGACCACGAGCGCGACACACGCCGGGATCAGTTCGGGCCGCGATGTCTCGATCTCGACGATCCCCCCGTCTTCCCGGTCGAATGCGATCCGGTGGTACTGGCCCTCCTGGTCCCGGTCCTCGATCTCTGCCTGCGCCACGGCGGTTCGGAAGTCCACGTCCCACATGGTCGGCGCCTCGGCGGAGTATGCGTGCCCGTTGGCCAGCAGCCGGAGGAACGCGCGTTGGCTCGCCCTGCGCGAGCGCTCGCCGATGGTGGTGTACGTGTGATCCCAGTCGACGCTGAGGGCCAGGAATCTGAACGTGGCCTCGAACGCCTTCTCGTCCTCCGCGGTCAGGCGGCCGCACAGCTCGATGAAGTTCAGTCGACTGAGCGGGATCTGGTCGCCATCGCCCGGCCGTTCCAGGGCCGCGTAGTCGTAGGCGGGATCGTAGGGAAGGGATGGGTCGCACCGAACCCCGAAATAGTTCTGGACCCGGCGCTCGGTGGGCAGGCCGTTGTCGTCCCATCCGATCGGGTAGAAGACCTCGAGCCCGCGCATCCGGTGGAACCTGGCCACGAGGTCAGGGTGCGTATAGCTAAGCATGTGGCCGACGTGGAGGGAGCCGCTCACGGTAGGCGGCGGGGTATCGATGGCATACACCTGCTCGCGGGTCTTCGAGCGGTCGAAACGATAGGTCCCGGAGGCCTGCCACCATGCGTCCCACTTGGCTTCCAGACCGTCGAGCGACGGCTTCTCGGGCATCTGCATGCCGGGGATTCTACGGAAGGGCGCGCGGTGCTGCCGTGTTCAGACCAGCAGGACCGCTATGCGGAGCGCTCTTCGCGCTTCGCGCGCTTCGACGGAGCCGCGTGGGGAACCAGGGTGGGATTGACGCCGTTGAGAACCACGTCACGGTCAACCAGGCATCTGTTCACGTCGTCGCGGCTCGGGAGCTCGTACATCACGTTGAGGAGAACCTCCTCCATGATGGCCCGCAGCCCGCGGGCGCCGGTTCCACGCAGGATCGCCTGCTCCGCGATGGCGGTCATCGCGTCGTCGGTGAACTCCAACTCCACGCCGTCGAACTCGAAGAACTTGGCGTACTGCTTGACCAACGCGTTCTTCGGCTTCGTCAGGATGTCGACCAAGGCGTCCTCGTCGAGGTTCTTGACGCTCGTGATGACGGGGAGCCGCCCGACGAACTCGGGGATCAGCCCGTACTTCAACAGGTCCTCGGGAAGCACCTTCACCAGGGTGGCGCCCACGTCCTTCTCCTCGGAACGGCGGATGTCGGCGTGAAAGCCCACACCCTTGTTGCCGGTCCTGCTCTCGATGATCTTGTCGAGACCGGCGAAGGCGCCGCCGCAGATGAACAGGATGTTCGTGGTGTCGATTTGGATGAACTCCTGGTGCGGGTGCTTACGCCCACCTTGGGGCGGGACGCTCGCCTGGGTGCCCTCGAGGATCTTCAGGAGCGCCTGCTGTACGCCCTCACCCGAAACGTCGCGCGTGATCGAGGGGTTCTCGGACTTGCGGGCGATCTTGTCGATCTCATCGATATAGATGATGCCCGTCTCGGCCTTCTTCACGTCGTAGTCCGCGGCCTGGATGAGCTTCAGGAGGATGTTCTCGACGTCCTCGCCGACGTAGCCGGCTTCCGTCAGCGCCGTGGCGTCCGCGATGGCGAAGGGGACGTTCAGCATCCGCGCCAGGGTTTGCGCGAGGTAGGTCTTCCCGCACCCGGTCGGGCCGAGGATCATGATGTTGGACTTCTGGAGTTCGACCTCTTGGTCCTTCTCCCCCACCTGGATGCGTTTGTAGTGGTTATAGACGGCGACGGAGAGAACCTTCTTGGCGTTCTCCTGCCCCACCACATACTCGTCGAGAAAGGCGAAGATCTCTGCGGGCTTCGGGAGCTCGTCCAGGCGGAGTTCGGTGGTCTCGCTGAGTTCTTCCTCGATGATCTCGTTGCAGAGGTCGATGCACTCGTCGCAGATGTAGACGCCGGGGCCGGCGATGAGCTTCTTCACCTGCTTCTGGCTTTTCCCGCAGAACGAGCACTTCAGCAGGTCCGACTCTCCGAACTTCGCCATCCCTCTTCCTCCGCTTCCATCCCGAGCCCTGCGCTCGGTGGCCGGATATTACGCCCCGTTCGAGTCTGCCGCGGTAAGTCCCGTCTTCATTCCTCTCGAGGTGATGATCTCGTCGATGACACCGTAGGCCAACGCCTGATCGGCCGTGAGGATGAAGTCCCGATCAGTGTCACCCTTCACCTTCGCCACGTCCTGACCGGTGTGCTTGGCGATGAGATTGTCCAGCAGGGTACGCAACCGGATGATCTCGTTCGCCTGGATCTCGATGTCGACCGCCTGGCCCTGCGCGCCGCCATGGGGCTGGTGGAGCAGGACACGGGAGTTCGGCAAGCTGTAGCGCTTCCCTGGCGCTCCAGAGAGCAGGATCACGGCCGCGGCGCTTGCGGCGAGTCCCATGACGATGGTCGACACATCGGGCTTGATGAACTGCATCGTGTCGTAGATGGCCAACAGTGCACTCACGTCGCCTCCCGGCGAGTTGATGTAGAGACTGATGTCCTTATCGGGGTCTTCGGACTCCAAGTGAAGCAATTGGGCCATGATCAGGTTGCCGACGTTGTCGTCGATCGGCGTACCCAGGAAGACGATCCGTTCCTTCAACAGCCGTGAGTAGATGTCGAACGAACGCTCACCCCGGGCGGTCTGCTCGACCACGACGGGAACCATGTAGTTCTGGATCGTTGATGCGTTCATTCCTTCTCCTTCGATGATCCGGTTGCGGGCTCTTGCGTTTCCTCGGCTACTTCTCCTTCGGCTGGTTCCGTCTCGTCCTGGATATCGGCATGCTCAACCAAGAGGTCGAGCGCTTTGGTTCGGATGATATCCCCCGCCAGGGTCACGATCTCTCCACTTCGGTCGAGTTGTTTGGCGAATTCCTTCGGGTCACGACCATATGCCTGCGCCAGCACGTTGATCTCCGCACCGATCTCCTCGGCCGTGACGTCGAGCTCGGCAGTGCGGGCGATGCCCTCGAGCACCAGGTCTGCCTTGATGGCGCGGATGGCGTGGTCGCGGGAATCCTCCCGCAACCGATCCATATCCCAGCCCTGGATGTCGAGCATCTCCTCGAGTGTGATCCCCATCTGCGTCGCACGCTCACCCGCGTGATCGACCCGGTGCTTCGTCTCATCCTCGACGAGGCTCTCGGGGATCTCTTCCCCGACCGTGTCAACCATCGCTTGCAGGACCCGGTCACGGATGACCTTTGTGGCCTCGCGCTCCTTCAACTCACCCAGCCGTTCGCGAAGGTCTTCGCGAAGCTGAGCCAGCGTGTCGAACTCGCTCGCGGTCTTCGCGAACTCGTCGTCGGCCTCCGGGAGTTTGCGGGCCTTCACGTCTTTGACCAGCACGGTGAACGTGACCTGCTGACCCGCCTTGTCCTCGAACCGCTCGGGGAGCGGCTCGGAGGTTGTCACGATGTCGCCGGGTTTCTTGCCGGGGAGGTCCTTGTCCAACCGTTCGCCGAATTCGCCTGAGCCGACGAAGTACAGGTAGTCCGTCCGGTTGGCTTCCTCCAGCGACTCCCCGCCCACTTCGGCCTTCACGTCGACCGTCGTGAAGTCACCGTCCTGGATCGGGCGTTCGGCGGGTTCCAACTCGGAGAAACGTTCGCGGAGACGATCGATGTACTCGTCGATGTCCGACTCGCTGACTACCACCGACGGGCGTTCGACCTTCAACCCCTGGTACTGGGCGGCCGTGATCGCCAGGCGCGGGCGGACCTCGACCGTCGCGGTGAAGATGAACGGCTTGCCTTTCTCCAGTTGTTCGACGTCGACGTCCGGCTCGGTGATGGGGGCGAGGTCCTCAGCGCCGACCGCCTTGCGGAAATATGCCGGGACCTGTTGATGGACGAACTCCTCCAGGACGACCTCTTCGCCCACCTGTGTATCGATGATCTGCTTGGGGATCTTGCCCTTGCGGAAGCCTGCCACCTTGATGCTGTTGCCGATCGCGCGATAGGTCCGGTCGAGGTCCTTGTCGAACTCCTCGACTGGCACCTGGATGGTCAGCTTGACCGTGTGTTTCTCAGTGTTCTCGACAGTGGTTTCCATGGATGCCGTCAAGGCTACCCGACGGGTGCGTTAGCGACCCAGTACTTCGATAGGCTCACCGGATGTTCGAACGGGAATCGGCCATCGCGCTTGGCCTTGCCGACCGCGCCGGCGCCATCGCGATGGGCTTATTCCGAGGCGACGGACTCGAGGTTCGTTTGAAGGCAGACCTTTCCATGGTCACGCAAGCAGACACCTCGATCGAGGCGATGGTCAGGCAACAACTCGCTGTCGCGTTCCCCGATGATCGCGTGCTCGGTGAAGAAGAAGGCGGGAGCGTCGAGGGTGACGGCAGAGTCTGGATCGTGGACCCGATCGACGGCACATCCAACTTCGCTCGAGGCGTTCCGGCCTGGGGGACACTCATCGCGCTGCAGCACGACGGCATCGGGATCCTCGGCGTCTGCAACATGCCCGCGCTTGGCGAGCGGTACGCGGCGGTAACGGGGCAGGGCGCCACCTGCAACGACCGCCCTATCCGCGTCAGCGAGATCACCACCGTGGCCGACTCCCACCTCCTCTATGCGGAGATGAAGGATCTCCTCGACGGTCCGTATCGGGAACCGGTGCTCGGCCTCATCGCCGACTGCTGGCGGGATCGCGGGTTCGGCGACTGTTGGGCGCACGCCCTGGTGGCGCGTGGGGCGGCCGAGGTCATGCTCGAGCCCGAACTCAGCCTCTGGGATTTCGCCGCGATGCAGGTCATCGTCGAAGAAGC
>JAXDJY010000020.1:0-3169 GCA_034667445.1 Actinomycetota bacterium
ACCTCGTAGGTGAAGTCCACATGTCCGGGCGTGTCGATGAGGTTCAGCTCGAACCCCTCGTGGGCGAGGCGAACGGCCTGCGCCTTGATCGTGATGCCCCGCTCACGCTCCAGGTCCATCTTGTCCAGGTACTGGGCGCGCATATCGCGGTCCTCGACGGTGTGCGTGATCTCCAGGAGCCGGTCGGCCAGCGTCGACTTGCCGTGGTCGATGTGCGCCACGATGCAGAAGTTCCGGATATGGGAGGTGTCGGTGCTCACCGGTTCCATGGTACGGGCCTGCACCGATGCTGCGACGGTCCGAGACCGCTCTGCGGGCGCGACTGTGCACCACTGGTAAACTCACCGACCGATGGCCAACATCAAGTCGCAGATCAAACGGGATCGTCAGAACACGAAGCTTCACGACCGCAACGCGGCCGTGAAGAGCGCATTGAAAACGACCCAGAAGAAGGTCCAGGCTGCCGTCGCCGAAGGCGACGCCGAGGCCGCCCAGACCCGTGCCCGTCAAGCCGCCCGCGAGTTGGACCAGGCCGCCAGCAAGGGGATCCTCCACAAGAAGACCGCGGCGCGGCGCAAGAGCCGGCTGGTCAAGGCCGCGAACCGGACCGCCGCTTCCTAACCCAGGAGCACGTCCGGTCCTCAGGACCCCGATGCGATTGCGGTGATGAGGACCGGCATGATGATGTCTCCGGTGCCACCAGACTTCAGCGCCCGGTCCGCCTCGGTGATCCGTTCATGGATCGTGACCAGTTCGGGGAGCGTGAAGTTCCTCGCCTGCTGCTGATACCTGCGCGCCTGCCAGTCGAATCGAAGACCCGCCGCCTTCGCCACCTGGGCGGGCGGGGTCCGTTCAGGAAGGGCCCGAACCCGCAACAGATCCCGAAGCCTGCTGGCGACGCCGCCGAGGATCTTCAAGGGGTCATCACGGCCCTCCTCGATGGAGCGCCACGAACGGATCGCGCCGGGCAGATCCTTGCCGAACGCCTTGTCGCACAGATCCCATACCTTCTGTTCACCTAGCCCGCGGAACTGCCGGGCCACCAGCGCAGGGGTGACCTTCTCCCCCGCGAACGCCGAACCGAGCTGTTGCAGCGCCGCCGCCAAGGAGCCCGGTTCCTCCCCGAGCGTTTCGACGAGCGCGCGCGCAGCCTGGGGAGCGAGGTCGATGTCCTGATCCCTCGCCCTGTGCAAGAGCCAGGTCTCGAGGTCCTTCCGGTTCACCTGCACCGGGCGAACCTCTCCGACGGGCTCGACCACTTTCAGCAACGCCGCAGGTGGCTTGCCCCGCTCGGCCACCTGACAACAGATGACCAGGGGAGAGTCCGGATCGGGTGCGCGCAGATAGCCCGCGAGCTCCCCGAGCGCGTCTTTCGTGAGTGACCGGCCGTCGGTGACAAGCAGGGCGCGGCGTTCGCCGAACAAGGATGGCGTGGCGAGATCCTGGAGCTCGCCGCCGCGCCAGTCCCCCGCCTCGACCTCAGAGGGCCGGAGATCGCCCAGAACCCGGAGCGCCTCCTCCCGCAGGAGGAAGGGGTCCTCACCCCAGAGGAGAAGCACGGAAGCGGCAGGAGCGGTCACTCCTCGGATCCTACCGAGATCGCCCGACATCAATGGTCGGAGGAAACGGTCGGTCCTCGAGGCCCGAAGAGCACGACGATGTCGCCGTGTTGATCGGTTCGCCACACCTGCGCGCCGGTTGCCTGGATCGCGGCGATGGTGGACGGGACCGGATGACCATAGGTGTTCGGACCGACGGAGATCACCGCGATCTTCGGCGCCACCGCCTGGAAGAATTCCGGAAGGCTGGTCGCGGCGCCGTGATGGGGCACCTTGAGGAGCTCCGCGTGCAGCGGAGCGCCTTCGTCCAAGAGTTGCTGTTGCGCCGGCTGTTCAGGTTCACCTCCCAGGAGGACCGAATCCTGGCGATAGGTCAACAGGATCACGAGCGAGTCGTTGTTGGGATCGGAGTTGGTGCCGACCCAGCATCGATCCGGCGACAGCACAACCAGGCGCCCGTCGCCGACGGTGAAGGTGTCTCCGAGTCGCGGATACCCCACCGGCACGCGCTCCTCCGCGATCGCCATGTCGAGATCGGCCTGGATCGAAGACGTGTCCGGGCACCCGGGCTCCAAGACCACGCCGACGGCGAATCGAGCAAGCACGACCGGCAACCCGATGATGTGATCGGCGTGTGGGTGCGTCGCGATGACCATATCGAGCCGCTTGACCCCTTGGGCGGCAAGGTCGGTCGACACGAGCTCGTCGTCGGGTCCGCCGTCTACCAAGATGTGCGCCCCTGCGGGTGTGCTCACGAGCGCGGCATCGCCCTGCCCGACATCGAAGAACCGCACGGAGAGACCGCTCGGTGGACCCGATCCCAGTGCCGCGCCCCATACGAGCAGTGGGAACATCGCGATGGCCGCAACCACGACCCCGCGCGGAGGATGCCACCGGCTCCGCGCCCACAACGCGACGCCGACGAAGACGGCGGCACCGACGATCAGGACGCCCGGACCACCGCCGGACGTGAGATGGCTCACCGGCGCCTTCGCCAGGCGGTTCGCCACACCCTCCAGCCAGTGCAGTGGGATGATCGCGAGCCCTGCCACGACCCGCCCGGCCGGATACCAGATGATCCCGAGCAGCGCAGCGAGGAGACCCAGCAGGAGCGCGGGCGAGACGGCCGGGAAGGCAGCGAGATTGGCCGGAACGGTGATGAGCGGCACCTCGTGGAAATGGAACAGCAGCACGGGGGTGACGCCGAGTTGTGCCGCGATCGAGGCGCCGATCGCGAGCGCAACCGGAGGCGGCATCACCCGCGCGATCCGTTCGGCCAGCGCGGCACCGAGCGCGACCATACCGGCTGTGGCAGCGACCGAGAGCTGGAATCCGATCGACCAGACCAGCCACGGGTCCAGCACGAGGAGGAGCAGGATGGCGCCGGAAAGCAGCGCTGCGGTGCTCCGAGGTTTCCCCATCAGGACCCCGAACAGCCCGAGCGTAGCCATGACTCCCGCGCGCATCACGGAAGGCTCGGCGCCGGTGAGGAGCACGAAACATCCCACGGTCCCCAACGCGAGCGCGAACCGCGGCCATCGAGTGAGCCGAAGCAACGCACCGAGGGCCATGACCGGCGCCAGGACCATCGCGACGTTCTCACCCGAGAC
>JAXDJY010000021.1:0-3559 GCA_034667445.1 Actinomycetota bacterium
TACTTCTTCAGGCCGCAAACCCCTACGCTTACTGCGCGCGCAATGAACGCGCAGACATCTTCCAACGCAGCGGCCTAGCACTTCTGCATAACAGCGAGCCCGCACCGATGTGTCACTTTTTCTTCACGAACACGTAACCTCGCTCACCTGCGACGCTTTCCCATATCCATTGCGGAGCACACCGTGCCGACAAGTTGACAGCCCTCAACCTCCCGTTTATCGTTCGCTCCGGTCCACAGGAGCACACGCGCCGGCGACGGAACGAGTGCAACTGGGGACCGCGGTTTGACGGGCCGCGACGCCGAGTAGAAAACGATCGCATATGGGGAAGGTGCGACCGGATCCAAAGGCGGCGCGGCCCGTCTTTCCTTTTGTTCGACGTTCGTTCGCGCGCACACCTACGACGACGGTGTCGAGACCGGCGGCGGAATCGAGATCGGCGAGTACGACGGCGGCAACAACGACGGCGGCACACTCGGCACGGACGATCGACCGCGGATGACGATGACGCCAGTCATCCCCACGCTCTCGTGGTACGCGCAGAAGAACGTGTAGACGCCTTCACCACCGAGCTTGCGGCCGAGATCCTTGATGGCGAACCCTTCGCCCGGCGCGATGTCCTTCGAGAAGTTCAGCTCGGGGATCGTCACGTTGTGGAGCACCTGTCCCTGGTTCGTCCACAGGACCGTCCGGTCCGCCGTGAGCGGCAGTGACGGGTGCGTGTCGTGGAAGTGATAGTCGATGGCAGTGATCCCGTACGGCACCGCGGGGTTGTCGGGCTGCTGGACGATCGGCAGCGGCTGGGGCGCACGCGAGGGGCCCCCCGAGGCTGAACAGGCCACCAGGAGGCACACGAGGCCCACAGAGAGGGCTATCGTGGCCCGTTTCATAGGATCTGGGAGAAGAACTGCCTGAGCCGCTCGGACTTCGGGTTCGAGAACATCTCCCGGGGATCGCCCTCCTCCACGATGACCCCCCCGTCCATGAAGACCATGCTCGAGCCGACCTCTCGGGCGAACCCCATCTCGTGGGTCACCACCATCATGGTCATCCCCTCAGCGGCAAGATCCTTCATGACCTGGAGCACATCCCCCACCAATTCGGGGTCCAGGGCGCTGGTCACCTCGTCGAAGAGCATCAGCGCCGGTTTCATCGCCAGTGCGCGGGCGATCGCCACCCGCTGCTGCTGGCCTCCCGACAACGCTCCCGGATAGGCCTCAGCCTTCTCCCCCACCTTCACCCGCTCGAGTTGCTCGCGGGCCATCTCGTTAGCTCGCTTCGTGTCGATGTTGAGGACCTTCACGAGCGGCAGCATGACGTTCTGCAGCGCGGTCTTGTGCGGGAACAGGTTGAACGCTTGGAACACGATCCCGATCTTCGTACGAACGACGTTGAGGTTCGCCCGCACATCGGTGATGTCCTTGCCATCGAACCAGACCTTTCCCTCGGTCGGCAGCTCAAGGAGGTTGACGCACCGCAACAGCGTCGACTTCCCTCCGCCTGAGGGGCCGACGACCACCTGCACGTCGCCCGGCCGCAGCGCGAAGTCGATGCCTCGCAGCACGTGGTTCTCACCGAACCACTTGTGGATCCCTTCAAGGCGAACGACCGAGCCGTCGGGGTTCGTCACGTCAGCCCCCTCCCTGCGTGCTGATGGTCACGAGGCCCGAGCGGAGCCGGCGCTCGACGAGGTTGACGACCCCGATCATCGGGAGGGTGATGAGGAGGTAGCCGATGGCGATGGCGACGAAACCGGTGGCGCTGAAGGTGCTGGAGTAGATGTCCTGCCCGGCCGCGAACAACTCGAACGATCCGAGCAGCTCTCCCATGATCACCACGAGGGAGGTGTCTTTGATGAGGATCACGTACTCGTTCAGGAGCGGTGGGATAACGCGCCGTACCGCTTGGGGGATGATGGCGTATCGCATCGCTTGCAGATATGTCATCCCCGTCGAGCGAGCGGCCTCCATCTGACCGCGATCGATCGACTGGATGCCCGCGCGGAAGACCTCTGCCAGGTAGGCACCTGCGTTCATGCCCAGCACGATCGTTCCGATGGTGAACGTGCTGTTGTGCAGACCGAGGCCAAGGTTGACGCCGTAGTAGCCGAATGACAGCTGAACCAGGAGCGGTGTCCCGCGGAAGAGGTTGATGTAGAAGCGGGCAGGGGCGCGGACGGCGCGGCGCTGGGAGATCACGAGGAGCGCGAGAGGAAGGCCGATCGCGATCCCCAGGAGCTCGCCCCCCACCGCCAGCTCCAGCGTGTGCTTCATTCCGCTCAGGATCTCCGGGCCGTAGCCTTTGAGGGCTTCAAGGTTCAGGTATTGCGAGATCGCCTTCTCGGGCGAACCTGAGATGAAGATCAATACGAGGACGCCTACGTTGATCGCCTGCAGCCCGAAGACCGCGCCCGTGATCACGTGACTCCGCCGCCGCCGCGTGTCCATCCGTCGATAGGTTCCGAAACCGACCACAACCGCCACCCCGGCGAGGATCAACGCCAGGATCAACGACGTTCGCTGTGCGGTTGAGGTGAGGCCTTCCACGATGTGGCAGATCCCGAGCGCACCCTCGCTGCCATGAGGAGGGCCGTTGGGGTTGGGCGTGAAGGGGATGATCCCGCGGTCGAGGCACGCCTGCGAAACGGGACCACCCCAGATCGCATACGCGGCCTGGATGACGAAGGTTCCGACCAGTACGAGCGCCAGGGAGACCGCTCCGATCGCCATCACGGTCACGGCGAACGGAGACGTGGTCCCCCTCGTATCCGGCGGGCGTTCCCGGAGCGCCGGGCTTGCTTCGCCGTGCCGCCGGGTCACGCCGAGGGCGAAGACGAAGCGCCGGAGGCCGAATACTCCGGAGGCACGGGGGTGCCGGGGAAGTACTTGGCGAAGATCGTCGCGTACTCGCCGTCGGCGATGACCTGCTTGAGACCGTCGTTCCAGGCGGTCACGAGCGCCGTGCTACTTGGGGCGAACGCGAAGGAGTACTTCTCGTTCGTGTCGATCGACTCGACGACCTTGACGTCGGTCATCGTGGCGGCGATCGCATATGACGACGCCTCATCGTTGATGATGCCCGTGAGATTGCCGGCGCTCAGATCCCTGAAGGCGTCCGTCGCGGACGTGTACTCCTTGATGGAGATACCCTTCGGCTGGAGGTTGTCGACCGCCCATTGCGCGCCCGTCGTCCCCTTCTGGACCCCCACGGTGTCTCCCGATTGCAGTTGGTCGGTCGAGGTCGTGCTCGGCGATTGCGCAGAATTCACTGCGAAGGACTGGCGGGAGTTGAAGTAGTAGTCGGAGAACGCCACCGTCTGCGCGCGCTTGCGGCCGGTAGCGCCCGTGGACGTAACGGCGGCGGCGACCACGTCGAACTGGCCGGTGGCGACGGCCGTGAAGATGGTGTTGAAGTTCGCTTTGGTCCACTGGACGTGGTCTTTGTCGAATCCGAGCTTGGCAGCGATGGCGTCCGTGATCTCAACGTCGAACCCGGTGGGTTCGCTGTTCTTCACGATTTCGAACGGGGCATAGTCCAGGCACGAACCGACCGTGAGGAC
>JAXDJY010000022.1:0-3503 GCA_034667445.1 Actinomycetota bacterium
GCCCAGCGTCTTGATCTGCTTGCCGGCAGCGTTCACGAGGTAGAAATCCTTGCCTTTGGTTCCTTGGAGATAGCGTTCGTACTGCAGTTCGAGTCCTGCCTTGCCGACGATGTCGTTCGGGTCATAACCCTGGAACGCCGGTTGCGCGATCTGTGTCCCATCGATCGGGCCGATCCAGCCGAGGATGTGCGCGGCGATGTCGCCTTGGGGATAGTCGCTGACCGGCGCCTCGACGACACGAACACCCGGGAACTGTTGTGCGTGCTCGCTCACGTAGAAGGAGACCTCTTTGGGTACGTCGGTAGCGACGGGGATCGGGGCGTACGGGTAGTACCTCTTGTCTTTCAGCCTCGTTTCGATGGTCTTGACCTGCATATGGAGAAGGTTTGACAGGCGCGAGAGAACCGCAGTCCGGTTCGGGCCCAGCTGCTGCTGGTTGACCTGCACCTGCAGGCTGAGCCGGTTGCCAACCAGCACGTTGCCGTGGTCATCGAGGATGTCGCCTCGAAGTGCCGGGGTCAGCACGGTTCGCGTGCGGTTAGCGACTTTGGTGTCCTGATACCGATCGGCCGCCAACACCTGGAGGAACCACAAACGCGTGGTGAGTCCGATGAACATCAGCACAACGAGCAGTGCGAGGATCCGGAGGCGGCCACTGGTCCGATCCATCTATCGCCTCGCTCGAACGACTCGGCCGCTCCGCGAACGCTCCAGCGCGCGACGCAGCAACGGATAGAACACCGGTGTGAGAACCCCGCCATACACCCCTGCCAAGACCGAGATCTTCAGATCCTGCGTGAACCCCGGGTTGGTTTGCCCCACAAGGAACGTCGCGACCTCGTGGAACGCGATCCCTGCTGCGGTGCCGGCCGCGACGAGCATCGTTGGGAGTAAGGGCGATGGCGACGCTACGTAGTCCCGCGCAAGGCCCATGGTGTAACCCAACAACGTGAGCGTGAGCGCCGTCACCCCTTTTGGTCCGGGGATGAGGAAATCCTGCGCCATCCCTGCGATGAATCCGACGAGGGCTCCGTCCCGGGGTCCTTCCAAGACGGCGACCACGATGGTGATCAGATACATGAGCTCAGGCACCACCCCGAGAAGTTTGATCTGGGAGAAGACCGTCGACTGCAGCAGCAAGCCGGTGACGATCAACACGGCGATGGTCAGACCACGTCGAAGCACTCAGGCCCCGCTTCCGGTCTCGATGACGGCGACATAGTCGAGGTTGGAGAAGTCGGCTGCGGGCTGCACTTCGATGTGGAGATTCGGGTCGCCGGTTGCCGGCGGCAGCGCCCGTGACACCGTGCCGATGACGATCCCGGAGGGGAACAGCCCGGGCTGTCCATTGATGACGTAGCGCTTCGTGAGGACAGGATCACCTGCTTTCACTTCGGCGGAGAGGTTCACGAGGTTCATCTCCAGAAAGCCGCTCCCTTGACCTTGTACCTGACCGGTCGCGCCGGTTGATGCGAGCTGCGCGGCTACGCCGAAGTCACGATCGTTGGCGAGCTGGACCACGGCTGTGGTTCGGGAGACGCTGATGGTCTTGCCCACGAGGATCGCGCCGTCGGGGCCGCCGGTGATCACCGGCCTGTTGTTCTGGATGCCCTGGGACGAGCCCTTCCCGATCGTGAGTTCCCACTGATCGTTCGACAAGGAGCCGTTAGCGATCACGTCGGCCTGCACAACCGTCGAGGAAAACTGGTCGACGACAGCCGCCTGTTGCTGCAGTTGCTGGAGTTCGCGCTTCAATGCTTCGACCTGCAGCGCCCTCGCGTTGGCGTTGTCGAGTTCGGTCCGGAGTCGATTGATGGTCTCCTGGTTGGTGGGCAGGTGCGCGAGCCCTTGGAAGAAATTGCCGATGGGCCGGGTCACGTCCGTCACCGCTCGCTGGAGCGGCGCCATCGCGCTGGACATCGCACGGCCCACCCCCGCGAGGGGTCCATCCTCAGGCTGGCTGTAATCGAGGCTGATGGTGCCGATGGAGATGGCCACCAGGACGAACACGAGCAGCCTGGTGCTTCGACCGCGGGGGCTGACCACCATGCCGGGCTACCGCCGGCTCGGGCTCACCAGGACTCGTTGCAGGACTTCGAATTCCTCCAGGCACTTGCCCGAGCCCAGCACGACTGCCTGCAAGGGGCTGTCGGCGATCCTGACCGGCATGCCGGTCTCGTGGCGGAGACGCTTGTCCAGACCGCGCAGGAGCGCACCACCGCCCGTGAGGACGATGCCGCGGTCCATGATGTCGGCTGACAGCTCCGGAGGTGTTCGGTCGAGCGTGGTCTTGATGGCATCGATGATGGCGTTGACCGGTTCCTCGATCGCGCGGCGGATCTCCTCCGCCGTGATCGTGATCGTCTTCGGCAACCCGCTGACGAGGTCACGCCCCTTGATCTCGGCGACGAGTTCCTCGGGCATGGGGAACACGGACGCGATGGCGAGCTTGATCGCCTCTGACGTCCGTTCGCCGAGCAGAAGTGAGTACTCCTTCTTAACGTGCTGGATGATCGCTTCGTCCAGCTCGTCTCCGCCGATGCGGATGCTGGTGCTGGTGACGATCCCGCCGAGCGAGATCACGGCCACCTCGGTGGTGCCACCACCGATGTCCACGACCATGTTGCCGGTGGGTTCGTGGATGGGAAGTCCGGCGCCGATCGCGGCGGCCATCGGTTCCTCGATGATGTAGGCGCGACGGCTCCCGGCTGCGATCGTCGCCTCCTCCACCGCGCGCTGCTCAACCCCGGTGATGCCGGAGGGAACGCATACCACCACGCGCGGCTTCGCCAGCAGACGCCGCTTGTGCACGCGCTGGATGAAGTAGCGAAGCATCTTCTCGGTGACGTCGAAGTCGGCGATGACGCCGTCCTTCAGTGGTCGAACCGCCTGGATGTGACTCGGAGTGCGACCGATCATCCGCTTCGCTTCGGCACCCACGGCAAGGATTGCTCCAGTGAGGGTGTTGATCGCGACGACTGACGGCTCGTTGAGCACGACGCCACGTCCACGCACGTACACCAGCGTGTTCGCGGTGCCGAGGTCGACGGCCATGTCACGACCAAGGAACCCTAGTACTCCCTCCGAACCCTGCGGACGGCCCGTGGAAGAAGAGGAATGTTGAACCCTATCGGCCATGGGATTCTGCGCCTCATTCAACAGGACTCCCCCTAGAGTGGCAACCTGTTCGCATGGAAACCATGAACCAGACATACGCGATCGTCTTCCCTGGACAGGGCTCACAGTTCGTCGGCATGGCCGATCCCTGGAGCACACATGCTGCGGGCAAGCGAGTCCTGGATGAAGCCTCGGCTGCGATGGGGCGCGACATCGTCGAGGGGTGTCGAGACGAAACTGCGCTTGCGACGACGGAGTTCGTTCAACCCGCGTTGCTCGCGTGCGGGGTCGCAGCCTTCGAGGTTCTCCGTGCCGAAGGACTCGATGAGACGGAGATCGCCGGTGCAGCCGGGCACTCGCTGGGCGAGTTCGCGGCCCTCGTCGCC
>JAXDJY010000023.1:0-2946 GCA_034667445.1 Actinomycetota bacterium
CCATGGATGCGCGCACGAAGGACCCGTCATCATGAACCCCAACGCGCTCGCCCCGCGCGCGGGGCTCCGCGACGTAACCCCGTACGTCTCGCCCCAGGTCGAAGCCAGGGCCCGCCTCAACACGAACGAATGCCCCGTCGATCTTCCGGCCGCCTTCCACGAGGACCTGGCCGCTGCCGTCGGCGCACTCCCCCTCAACCGGTACCCCGACGGCGAGATGACCGAGCTCCGCACCGCGCTCGCCGAACGCCACGACCACCCGGTGGACGGCGTCTGGACGGCGAACGGTTCGAACGAGATCTTGACGCAACTGCTGCAGGCCTACGGCGGTCACGGCAGGCAGGCGATCATCTTCGAACCCACCTATCTCTTGCACTCGCGCCTGTGCTGGCTCACCCAGACCCGGCCCATCCAGCTCCGGCTGAAGCCGCCGTTCATCATCGGTGCGCACGACGTCACCGCAGCGGGGTCGATGCACCCCAACATCATCTTCGTGTGCTCGCCGAACAATCCGACGGGCAACATGCAGCCGCTCACCGATATCGAGCACCTGGTGAAAGCGGCCCCGCAGGCGCTGGTGGTGGTGGATGAGGCCTACGTGGACTTCGGGGGCGAGACGGCGCTCGGACTGGTCGCCGAGTACCCGAACCTGGCCGTGGTGCGAACGTTCAGCAAGGCGTTCTCGATGGCCGGCGCGCGCATCGGCTACGTCCTGACCTCGCCCGACGTCGTCGGTGACCTCCGGCGCGTCCGTCTCCCCTACAACCTGTCGGTGCTCACCCAGACGGCCGGCGTCGTCGCACTACGGCATATGGACAGTGCGCTCGGTTTGCTCGACGGGATCCGCGCCCAACGCGATCGGATCTTCGCCGCACTCGAAGCCATCGAGGGATGCACCGTGTTCCCCTCGCGTGCGAACTTCGTGCTGTTCATCCCACCGAAGCCGGCGGTCGGTGTGTGGCAGGGACTGCTGGACCGCGGGGTGTTGGTCCGCGACATGTCCGCGGCCGTCCCCGGCGCGCTGCGCGTGACCGCGGGCACCGCCGATGAGGTCGATCTATTCCTCGCCGCCCTTACCGAGGTTCTCGCCACCGAACCCACGCCGGCACCGACACCGGGAGAAGCCGGATGAGCCGCACCGCAACGATCACCAGGACGACGAAGGAAACCGACGTCACCGTCGAACTGAACCTGGACGGCACCGGCCGGGCGAGCGCCGACACCGGCCTGCCGTTCTTCGACCACATGCTCCAGCAGCTGGGCAAGCACGCCGGATGGGACCTGGACGTGGCATGCAAGGGCGACCTGGAAGTCGACGGCCATCACACCGCCGAGGACACGGGCATCGCCATCGGGCAGGCCCTAAAGGAGGCGCTCGGCGACAAAGCCGGGATCCGCCGGTTCGCCTCCATCGTGGTGCCGCTGGACGAAGCGGCGGTCGCAGTGTCGCTGGACCTTGCCGGGCGCAACTTCGTGATCCACGAGGTGCCGGTTCCGGCCGAGACGATCGGGACGTTCGACACCGGCCTGGTCGAGGACTTCGTTCGCGCGCTGGCACAGAGCGCCGAACTCACCATCCACGTGCATCTTCGGTACGGGCGTTCGCCCCACCACGTCTGTGAGGCCGAATTCAAAGCTATCGCGAAAGCGTTCGGCGACGCGTGTTCGCTGACCGGACGCGGCGACGTGCCATCCACGAAGGGAACGCTGTGACCGACATCGCGGTGCTCGACTACGGCAGCGGCAATCTGCACTCCGTCTCGCGCGCACTGGCGGCTGTTGGCGCGAGCGCCAGGGTGACCGCGGACCCCGCCGCGGTCGCGCGAGCGGATGCGCTGGTGATCCCCGGCGTGGGTCATTTCGGCGCCTGCGTGCGCGCGATCCGCGCGTCGGGGCTCGAAGGACCGGTCCGCGACTACGTTGAGACCGGACGGCCCGTGTTCGGGGTGTGCGTCGGGATGCAGATCCTGCTCGAGGGAAGCGAAGAGGACGTTGAGCGGGGCCTCGGGCTGGTGCCGGGCAACTCTCGGAGGCTCCCGGAGACCGTGAAGGTTCCCCACATCGGGTGGAACACGGTCTCGTGGACCTCGCCGCACCCCTACATCGAGGGCATCGCGGAGGGTACGCGCTTCTATTTCGTCCACTCGTTCGCGCCGGATGTGGACGGGGACACGGTCGGGGTGACCGAACACGGCCGCCCGTTCTCCGCTGCGATCGCGCGGGAAAACGTGTTCGCCACGCAGTTCCACCCGGAGAAGTCCGGGGACGCCGGCCTCCAGCTCTACCGGAACTTCGTCCGCGCGGTGGCGGCATGATCGTCATCCCGGCGATCGATCTCCGTGGTGGCCGCGCCGTGCGGCTCCTGCGGGGCAACCCCGACGACGAGACCAGCTATTCCGAAGATCCGGTCGCTGTTGCGGTGAAGTTCCAGGAGGAGGGCGCCCGCCGGTTGCATGTGATCGACCTCGATGCCGCCCTGGGCGAAGGCAACAACCGCGACGCCATCCAGGCGATCTGCCACGCCGTGGTCCTGCCCGTGCAGGTGGGTGGGGGCTTGCGCTCGATCGAGGCCATCTCCGGCGTGTTGGAGCGCGGTGCCGCGCGCGCCATCCTGGGGACGGCCGCAGCGGCCGACGCGGAGTTCGTCTCGCGAGCCGTGGAGGAGTTCGCCGAGCACATCGTGGTCGGGCTCGACATCCGCGGCGGCAAGGTGATGGTCAAGGGCTGGAAGGAGGAGGGCCCGACGTTGGAGGACGCGATCCCGATGCTCGACGACGCCGGCGCCCCCAGGTACTTGGTCACCTCCATCGCGCGCGACGGAACCCTCGAAGGTCCGGACCTCCGTCTCTACACCCAGGTCATGCGGCTCACCGAGATCCCCGTGATCGCGAGTGGCGGGGTTCGCCACGCCGACGATGTCTGGGCGCTCCGCGATCTCGGCTGCGA
>JAXDJY010000024.1:0-2950 GCA_034667445.1 Actinomycetota bacterium
GGCATGGGCAGCGAGCTTGTCCCGGAGGCGCTGGGCCAGGTCCCGCAGACCGCTCATGTCCTCGCCCGGCACGTCGGCCACGATCAACGAGACACCCTCGACGAGTTCGGCTCCCGCCGCGAGTGACGTGACCACGGTTTCGCGGTCCCCGGCTCGGAGCGCGCCGAGTTCGTTCTTCAGGCGTTTGTTCTCCTCGACCAGGCGGCGTGCATGATCGAGCGCGGCGTGTGGATCGTTGGAGCCGAGCGCCTGCACCAGGCCATCGAGCAGCGCCCGTTCCGCATTGATCTCGCGGAGCGCGTCGGGCCCGACGAGCGCCTCCACCCTGCGCATGCCTGCGCCGATCGACCCTTCGTGAAGGATCTTCACCACGGCGACGTTGCCCGTCCGTTCGACGTGCGTCCCTCCGCAGAGTTCGCGCGAGTAATCGCCCACCTCGACCACGCGCACCACGTCGCCGTACTTCTCACCGAACAGGGCGGTCGCCCCGAGCGACTTGGCCTCGGCCATGGACGTTTCGAAGATCGTGATCTCATCGTCGCGGGCCAGGCGCCGGTTCGCCTCGAGTTCGGCCTCCTCTAGGACGTCTCTGGGCACCGCCGTGGGATGGGGGAAGTCGAACCGCAGTCGGCCGGGCGCCACCAGGGAACCCGCCTGCCGCGCGTGTTCCCCCAGAAGATGCTTCATGGTCCAGTGGATGATGTGCGTCGACGTGTGGGATCTCGCCGTCGCCGCCCTGCGTTCGGCGTCGACCTCAGCGTTCGCCTCCTGCTCCGGGCGGACCTCTCCCGACTCCACGACACCCACATGCATGATGGAGTGGTCCCCGACCTTCTGGGTGTCGCTGATCCGGACCACGCCGGTCGAGGTTCGGACGCGGCCGTTGTCCCCCACCTGCCCGCCACCCTCCGGATAGAACGGCGTCGCGTCGAGGAAGAGCCGTACCTCCTCGCCCTCTTCGGCGATCTGCAACTCGCGGAACTCCGGATCAAGGAGCGCGCCGATCCGTCCCTGCGTTTCGAGCCGGTCATACCCCACGAACTCCGACGGCGGGGCCGCACCGGCGTCCAGCCCGATCGGAACTTTCTTGGCCGACTCGCGCGATCGACGCTTCTGGGCTTGGAGGAGTTCCTCGAACCGGGCCACGTCGACGGTCGACCCCGCATCGGCCACTAGCTCCTCCGTCAGTTGCAACGGGAACCCGAACGTATCGGAGAGCTCGAAGGCCACGTCACCGGGGAGACTGCGCGCCTCGCCGAGCGCCCCCATCGACGTCTCGAGGATCCGCATCCCTTGGCGGAGCGTCGCCCCGAACCGTTCCTCCTCCCCGCCGACCACTTGAAGGACGAACGCTCGGTTCTCCCGGAGCTCCGGGTAGGCGGCTCCCATCAGCTCCACCGTTCGCTCCACCAGGGGTTCCATCACGGGCTTCTCGATACCGAGTCGGCGGGCGTGACTGACCACGCGCCGCAGCATGCGGCGAAGGATGTACCCGCGGCCCTCGTTCGACGGCTGCACGCCGTCGGCGATGAGGAATGACACCGAGCGCCCGTGCTCCGCGATGACCTTCAGCGAAACGTCCGTGCGCTCGTCTTTCCCGTGACGGACCCCCGACAAGGATTCGGCGATCTCGATCAGCGGGACGAACAGATCGGTCTCGAAGACGTTCGCCTTGTCCTGGAGAACGGTGGCGAGCCGTTCGAGACTGGATCCCGTATCGATGTTCTTCTCCGGAAGCTCGCCCGTGATCTGCAGGTCGGCGTCCACCTGGTCCTGCATGAACACGAGGTTCCATATCTCCATGAACCGGTCCTCGTCGACATCGGGTCCGCCGTCGGGGCCGTACTGCACGCCGCGGTCGACGAAGATCTCCGAGCACGGGCCGCCTGGCCCGGCCGCGTGAGTGTGCCAGTAGTTGGCGAGCTCACCCTCCTCGTCGAGCCGGCCTCGCCGAACGATCCGCGCGGACGGGATGCCCGCCTCGGTCCACAGATCGGTCGCTTCGGCATCCTCTTCATAGACGGTGACCCACAGCCGATCCTGGTCGATGCCGAACGTCTCCGTGATCAACCGATGCGCCCACGAGATGGCGTCGGCCTTGAAGTAGTCACCGAACGAGAAGTTGCCGAGCATCTCGAACAGGGTCAGGTGCCGGGCCGTATGGCCGACGTTCTCGATGTCATTGGCGCGGAAGCACTTCTGGGCGCTCGTCGCTCGCGGAAACGGCGCGGATGCTTGGCCCAAGAAGTACGGGATGAATTGGTTCATGCCTGCGTTGGCGAGGAGGAGCCCGGTTTCCGGCGGGGGGATCAGCGACGAACTCGACACACGCTTGTGCCCCCGCTCTTCGAAGAACGAAAGGAATGTCTCGCGGATCTGATCACCGTTCACACGCGTGAGTCTAGCGGCCGGGTCCGGCGGCCTCAGCGGGGCGGATCGTCGGGCGTCCGAGTCTTCGCGGCCGGGTCATCATGGCCGTTCAACTCGGCGCGAAGTTCGCGTTCGCGCGTCTCCATCGCGTGCTTGCCCTCTTGGAGGGATTCCGATACCAGGCGCGAGAGATCGAGGAGTCCGTTCTTGGCCTCGCGCGCGATGGTTTGCGGCGCCACGCGCCGAGCCTGCTTCTTGGTCCACTTCGACGCGATGACGGCGCCGGTGGCTCCGGCTCCGAGGCCGAGCGCGACCCAGAACCCGCGTCGCACGCTACTTCTTGCCCTTGCCGGTGGCTCGCGACATCGCACCTTTGAGGCCGGCCCCGAGCGAGATGACCTTCACGAGGGGACTCGCCGCCGCTTGTTCGACCAGACCGGAGATCTTCTCCACCCGTTCCACCACGCTGCTCGCACTCTTCAACATGCCGTCGACGCGGTCCAGCTCCCGGTTCGTCTTCTCCACCGACGTCCGGACCTCACGGAGGAGAGGCACCGTTTCTTTGCGCATCTCATCGATG
>JAXDJY010000025.1:0-10657 GCA_034667445.1 Actinomycetota bacterium
ACGCCTCGTCGGTTGGGGTGAACCCGCGTTCCGTGCCCGCCAGCTCTACGCGCAGCTCTGGCGCCGAGCAGCCACGTACGACCAGATGTCGGACATCTCGCCGGCGCTCCGGGAACGCCTGAACGCCGAGCTCCCGTTGGGCGTCACCGTGCTCACCGAGCGCACCGCCGACAAGGGCGCGACGCGCAAGGCCCTCCTGCAACTCGGCGGCGGCAAACACATCATCGAGGTCGTCCTGATGGGCTATCCGGATCGCGTAACCGTGTGTATCAGCTCGCAGGTCGGGTGCGCCATGGGGTGCGGGTTCTGCGCAACCGGCCAGATGGGCATGATGGCGAATCTCACCGCCGGAGAGATCGCAGCCCAAGTCGTATGGGCGCGCCGGGAAGCGGCGGCGCTCCCCGACACCACTCCTCGCCGTCTAACTAACGTCGTCTTCATGGGGATGGGTGAGCCCCTTTCGAACTACACCCGCGTGTCGGCCGTCATCACGAAGCTCACCGACCCCGACGGGTTCAAGCTCGGCGCGCGGCACATCACTGTTTCCACGGTCGGGCTGGTGCCCGGCATCCGCAAGATCACCGAACACCATCCGCAGGTCGGACTCGCGGTCAGCTTCCACGCGGCCACCGACGAACTCCGGGATCAACTGGTTCCGGTCAACACGCGATACCCGCTCGCCAAGCTCGAGGCCGCGATGGCCGACTGGCGGAAGCGAACTGGCCGCCGTCCCTCGATCGAGTGGGCCATGATCGACGCCACCAACGACTCCGACGAACAGGCGGGCAAGCTTGCAGAGATCGCCTACCGGCTCGGCGCGCACGTGAACCTCATCCCCCTGAACCCGACCCCCGGCTGGCCCACCCAGCCGAGCCCGCGCGACCGGATCAAGACGTTCGCGCGGATCTTGAAGGCCGGCGGTGTGAATGTGACCATCCGCGATACCCGCGGAAAGGAGATCGACGCGGCCTGCGGCCAGCTCCGGCTGAGCCACGACGAAGCCTCGGTCGTTGACCCGGTGGGAACCGAGGCGTAGGACTGGGCGGTGCGCGCCCCCGGGATCGACGAACTCGCCGCCGCCACGCCCGAGACGCGCGACCGCACGGTGGACTTCATCCGCGCGGTCAGCATCCTGACCGTCGTCATCGGCCATTGGTTCATCGCGATGATCTGGTGGCAGGGCGGACTCATCCGAACCACGAGCGCCGTCGGCGTCACCTCGTGGCTGTGGCTCCTCACCTGGGTCTGTCAGGTCATGCCGCTGTTCTTCTTCGTCGGTGGCTTCTCGAACTACGTGACGTACAACTCTTATCAACGCCGGGGTGCGAGCACCGGCCAGTACATCCGTTCACGGACGTCGCGGCTCCTTCGGCCCTCCCTCGTGTTCTTCGCAGTGTGGATCCCGGTCGTCGTGGCGCTCCATCTGACGAACACCGGGAAACCGGCCGGCCCCGTGTTGTGGGGATCCACGACACTGCTCAGAGGGTTGCTGCCGCCCGGCGCATTCCCCTTCGGACCGCTGTGGTTCCTCGGCGCCTACCTCATCGTCGTGGCGATCAGTCCGCTCACGATCGCGCTGCACGAACGCTTCCACTGGCGCGTGATCGCGGTCATGGCCATAGGCGCCGTCGTCGCCGACGGCGTCGGATTCATCGGAGGCCATCCGGGCTGGCGATGGTTCAACGCGGTGTTCGTGTTGCTGTTGCCGCACCAACTCGGGCATTTCCTCGGGGACGGGTCCCTGCAACGACTGCCGCGCAAGATCTTCTGGGGGATGGTGGCCGGAGGACTGGCGGGCTTGGTCCTGCTCACCAACCCGGTCGTGTTCAAGCTGTTCGGGCACGTTCGTTACGAGTGGTTCCCGGGGATCGGCAACTACCCGAAGTCCATGTTGGGGACGGACATCGAGGAGATCTCGAACGCCTACCCGCCCACGCTCTGTTATCTGCTCGCAGGCGTGTGGACGATCGGCGCGGTCATGCTGCTGCGGCCGGCCCTCCAACGATGGCTGCAGCGACCTCGGCCATGGAAGTTCACGATCGTGGTCAACGGCGTGATCATGACCCTGTTCCTCTGGCACGAGACCGCATTCCTTTTGGCCACCCTCGCGTTGTGGCCGCTCGGGCTCGGCCATATGCATGACAGCTCGGCCGCGTGGTGGCTCCAGCGGTTCGTATGGCTGGGGGTCCCCGGTGCGATCTTGGTCGGGCTCGTGGCGATCTTCGGCGGGTTCGAGCGGGTACGGCCTACCGCCGCCGCTTCGGCGGATCGAACGCCCGACCCAGCAGCCAGATAGCCGCGGATAGCAGCACCGCCATCGTGCCCACCAGAAGTACGACGCCGACAAGGATCACCGTCGGGTTCGGGTGGCCCGGCGGCGTGATCTTCACGATCGCGTACACCGTGATGAAGAGGTAGATCAGCCCTGCCAGCACCGCGGGAAGGATCGTGAGGAAGACAACGCTGAGTCCAGCAACCCCCAGCCCGAGTGCCTTGGACCCTCCGCGGCTCGCGGGGCTGGTGTCGTCGGCGGCATCGTGTCTGGGCATCGGCGGAAGTCTACCGGCGGTGGGCCGGGCCCGTATCCTCCAGCGTCATGGACGCGGTGGCGATAGCGGGCGCAACGGTTCGCATCAGTCGACGAACGATCCTTGGCCCGGTCGACCTTCGGGTCGGTGAGCACGAGCAGTGGGTGCTCTTAGGCCCGAACGGCAGCGGCAAGACCACGTTGCTCAAGCTGGCGGGGGCCAGACGGCAACCCAGTGCCGGTGAGGTGCGGATCTTCGGCGCCCGGGTCGGACGAACCGACATCCGCGCGCTGCACCCGCGGATCGGTCACGTGAGTCACGCTCTGGCCGATCAGCTTCGGCCGTCGATCCTCGTCCTGAGCGCGGTTCTCACCGGGCGGGACGCGGCACTCGCCGAGTGGATGCACGACTTCGACGAGGCCGACCGCTCGCGCGCACTCGCGCTTTTGGACCAGGTCGGGTGCGCCGACCTTGCCGACCGCACCCTCGGCACGTGTTCGATGGGGGAGCGACAGCGCGTACTGCTGGCGCGCGCGATGTTCGGGCGGCACGATCTGCTCCTGTTCGATGAGCCGGCGGCGGGACTCGACCTCCCCGCGCGCGAACGGCTGCTCGCCGCGATGACCACCACCGCCGGCGGTTCCGTGCCCGCATCGATCCTCGCTACGCACCACGTGGAGGAGATCCCTTCAACGGTTACGCATGCCGGGCTGCTGAGGGACGGGATGATCCTCACGCAGGGACCCATCCAGGAGGTGCTTCGAGCTGAGCCGCTCCGCGAATGCTTCGGGCTCGAGATCGAGATCGAACACCGCGGCGGCCGGTGGTCCGCCCGCGCGACAGGCCCATGATCTTGAGATCACGCGCCGATGATGGCGGGGGGGCCTTACGACCGCTCTCCCAGATCGCGTTTCCGCGCGCTGATCAGCGTGAATCCGAGCAGCTCGTCGACGTCCCTTTCGAGGATGTCCATGACGACATCAGCATCTTCTCCCTTGTAGACGCAACCAGCGCGTAGCCACCAGAGCCAGTTGTCGCGGCCGCCCTCTTGCCAGCGCGCTTGAACATCTACGAGCAGTCCACTCAGCTCCCAGTGACGCTGCCACCACGCCGGACTGTGCCAAGCCGCTACCTCATACCCGAAGACTTCCCAGATGTCGGCGGGCACCGGTTGGTCATAAGGGTCCAAGCGCAGCGCTGGCGTGGACATGGCGATGGGACCGCCCGGCTTGAGAACCCGCAACAGGCCGGGAAGCAGATGTACGTCGGTCCCGAAGTACTCGAACGCGTCGATGCTGATGATCGCGTCGAATTCCTGATCAGAGAAGGGCAGCTCGCGCACGTCAGCGTTGACCGCCGTAACCCGGTCCGCAACTCGCGCTTCTTCGAAAACCTGCTGAGCCTCTTCGGCTGCCACCCAGAGATCACATGCAACAACGTCGACGCCGAATTCACGGGCAAGGAAGACGGATGTTGCACCGCGACCTGAGCCCAGATCCAAGACGCGCATCCCGGACCGCAGCTCGATGTCCGTGATGAGGTCCTCGAGCTGCCATAGTGGGTGTGGGCCCATGTCCAGGCTGAGGACCCACCTCGCGTCGTAGTTCGAAGACAACGGATACTTGTCCGGACGCACCAACCCCTCGATCTCGCTCACCAGACCATGATGCATGACAGGAGCTGCGCGACCTGGCTCAGCCGGGACCGACCGGCTGAACTTTCTCGCGGTAACGGTCCGCGATCTGATCGACGAACCCCGCGAACCGAACCGCGATGGGCTCCCCGACGATGTGCAGGACGTTCTCGGCGTTCTCCTCGCCGCCGTGGGAGAGGTTGTAGCTGCCGGTGACGACCTCGTCGTCGGCGACAACGATCTTCGCGTGCATGTAATCGTGGACCGCGCCGGGGGCGTACGGCGTGGTCACCTTGCCCTCGAGCCGGGGCCGAAGTGCATGCCAGGCCTCGATCTTCCAGTGGTTGGGCGGCCAGTCGCGCCACTGTCCTTCCACCTGCAGCATCTGGGTTGCGTCGTAGGCCCCGCGCAGATCGAAGCTCTTCCTGCCCGCCAGTTCGGCCAGGGTGCCGAGTACGGCTCCCGAGGTGTAGACCGGGGAAGCGACGCGAACCCTCCGGCGGGCCGCGCCGATGCGCTCCGCGACCCGGTGGGCCAGGGAAGGGCCGCGGGGCGAGAACAACGGCTGGGCGGTGATTCCCGCGCCGAGGTTCACCACGGGCCCGGCACCCCCGCTCCGTTCGATATTGCCGTGCTCCCAAAGCTGCGTGAAGTTCTCCGAGTAGGCGGCGGCGATCTCGGGGGACTCCACGCGGATCAACGAGTTCTCTTCACGGGTGAAGGCGTCGTCGGTCCAGTTCGTGGAACCCGTCCAGACGGCGGCGGCGTCTCGCACGACGTACTTGTGGTGCATCAACGAACCCTGATCGTGGATGCCCTTCGTCGGTACCTCGAGCCCATCGATGACTTCCGGTGCCGCGGTCATCGGCGTCACGTGACCGTGGGTGGGCTTGCGTTCGACGTTGAACGCCACCCGAACGGCGACACCGCGGGCAGCGGCGGCCTCCAAGGCGTCGGCGATCCCCGCCGTCGCCCCTTCTCGCGCATGGAAGTCATAGATGGCGACGTCGAGCGACTGCCGGGCCTCGCCCAGGAACGCGCTGAGGCGTTTCGTCACCTCGAGGGCGGTCTGTCCCCCGTCGGGGAGGAAGTCGACCTCGAGGGGATCCATCGGTGCAGTGTAGGTGGCGCCGGGCCGTGAATGGCGAAGCCCCGGACCACGGGGGGTCCGGGGCTTCGCGTCGTTGGGATCGAAGTGCTCAGAGCCCTCTCAGCACGCAGCCTGCTTTGGCATTGGACCACTCCTGCTGCAGGTAGTACTTGTGTCCATTGATGAGCTGGTTGTACAAGGAGCCGTTCGTCGCGGTCCCGAGCGGCGTGCCGAAGTTCCATGCGCACTTGTCCGAACCTTCGTACCCCTTCTGGTCAAACCACGCGGTGCCGTGGGGATCGTTGATCATCTCCCGATGCTCGTGGCTGGTGACGTTCAGGGTTGCGTCGGCGTCGTTCCCGTTCGGAGACTCTCCCGAATCGCACGCAGCCGGGTCCGTATCCGCGTACGGCATATTGGCGTAGAGGAGATTCCCGGTGTTCGAGTGATAGGCGCAGTAGTAGGTGAACGCGCAGGTGTTCCCCGTGGATGCGAAGCATCCGCCAACGCCCTTCGGCGTGAACATGAAGTAGGCGTGCGTACCGTCGATCGGCAGCCCTCTCTTCGTCACCAGGCGCTTCACCTCGGCCGCGATCTGTGCGTCGGTGAGGCAGCGGGTCACGCCCGAGTACACCGTGCAGCCGTTCGCCGGGAAGGCATGGGTGTCGACGATGGCACCACCGAACGTCGAGTTGTACGCGATCGGCCCCGTTGTGTCCGAGTACTGGGTCTCGGTGAAGTACACGTTAGACGTCTTCCCATTGTCATGGCTTACGTCGCCGAAGTATTGATTGATCGTGGATTGGTAGCCCGAGGCCATCGTCGTCCCCGATGGCAGCCAGTAGATGGCATACGTGGTGTTTACGCGCATGACGGGTCCGCCGTGATACGTGAGCAGCAATGGATGGGCTAAGCCCGCGGTGTTCGACGCGCCGTGCGCGAGGATGATCCCGCGCTCGCGACCGTACGCGTGCCCAGTCCGCACCGCCTGAGCCGAACCTCCGAGTGCGGCGACGGTCGTGGCGGCAACTACGATCGCAAGGAGCGATCCCTTCAGCGTTCTCATCCGTGTACCCCCCCACCCCCGCCTCCGCGGGAGAACTTGGGGAGTATCGCAGGCGGCCCACCGGACGCGCGTCGGCCATTCGGCCGAAAAACGCGCCCGGTGGACCGGGATCTGCTGACGTGCCTGTTGCTCGTGCCTCGTGCTAGGTCCCGCGCTGCACGCACTTGAGGGATCTGTTCGACCACTCCATCTGGACCAAGTAGAAGTCGGAGTTGATGACCTGGTTGTAGTCACCATTGTTCGGGCCACCGGGGCTCTGCGTCGGGCCGAACTTGTACGCGCACTGATCCGACCCCTCGAACCCGCTTTGATTGTCCCACCAGCCGTTGCCGAATGGATCGTTCGTCATCTCTCGATGCTCGTGACTCATGGCGTTGAGGGTGGCGTCCAAGTTCGCCTCGTTGGGCGGGGTCTTCCCGGACGCGCAGCCCTGCAGGTTCGTGCCGCCGTAAGGGACGTTCGCGTAGATGGCGGGAGACCCGTCCGGTAGGGCAAACGCAGAGTGGTAGGCGCAGAATTCCGTGAACGCACACTCGGTCGAAGTGGAACTGAAGCAGGTGTCGACCTCGCTGGGAAGTAGCAAGAAGAACGCGTTCGACTTCGTGCCGTTCCACCCCTTCGCGATGATGACGTTCTTGATCTCCGTGCGGATCTGCCTGTCGTTCAGGCAGACGCCGGAGGAGCCGAAGTGGAAGGAGTCGCAGCCGCTAGCCGGGAACGGAGTCGTGTCGACCGTCGTGTCGGCGAACGTCTGTGCGTACTGGACGTGCTTCTTGTTTCCGTGCTTGATCTCGTAGTACTGGTTCAACGTGGAATACACGTTCTCGGTGCCGCCGCTGTCGGCGGCGGCGTCGGTGAAGTAGGTGTTGATGCCCGCGTTGTAGCCGGGAGCCACCGAGCACGGCGAGCCCCCACATGTGGTCGGCTCCCAGAAGATCGTGTACGTGTGGCTGGACAGCATGACGGGGCCGCCGTGGTACTCGAGCTTCTTGTTGGCTGCGGTCTCTGCGTTGATGGGCGCCGTCGCGCTTGCGCTATGAACAGGGACCGCGCCCAACTGCCCCACATGGAGAGCATGCGATCGCCGGTGGGTGGTGGCCGCGGTATGGCCACGGACCGGTCCGGCGTCCGCTGCGAGCGGCGCGGCCAGCACCGCTATCGCCACCAACCCAACGAATATCCGTGCTGAAGAACGACGCACCACGAACTCCCTCCTGGACTTGGTCCATCTGAGTGCCGGGAGCGGACCCCCCGGCTGTCTGCTCTCGATATCGGGGAAGTATGACAGCTGCGTCAAGGCACCGCAGGAGGCGGTGGTAGGTTCGCCGGCGTGCGCGCGGTACTGAGGTCTTCGGCCACGGCGGTGGCCCTCATGCTGGTAAGTCTCGTGGTCGAAGCGACGGTGGCGGCGGCTCCGTTATCCCCCCTACAGCCGGTGCTGGCTCCCGGCGCCGGCCCCGCGGGTCCGTTCTCGTGGCTCGCTCGAACGCTCGGGATCACGAGCGTCCACGGGAACGCCCTCGTAGCACTGTCGGTGGCCGCGCTGGTGCTGTCGGCCGCCGCGTTCCTCCGGCTTCTCACCGTGGCGTGGCGCTCGGGGATCTCGCTCCGTTCGGTGCTGGTCTTCGCGGTGCTCGCGAACCTCGCGGTCCTCGTCCTTCCCTTGCTCGCCTCCCGGGACGTCTATTCCTACATCGGCTACGGCGACATCATCAGCGTCCACCACGCCAATCCCTACGTGCTGACCCCAGCGGACTTCCCGGGGGACGCCGTCGCGCAGCTCGTCGGGCCCAGGTGGTTCAACACACCGGCGGTATACGGCCCAGCGTTCAGCTCACTGTCGGGGGTGGTGACCCGCGGGGCGACGTCCCTGTCGGGGCAGGTGGCGGCGTTCCGCATCCTCGCGGTGGCGGCGTCGCTCGGCACGATCGCGCTGATCGCGTCCACCGTCCGACGGGTGCGGCCGGAACTCGCACCCTTCGCCGTTGCGGCCTTCGGGTTGAACCCCGTCGTCCTTTTCCAGTCCGTGGCCAGTGGGCATAACGACCTCCTGGTCGCACTGGCCGTCGCAGGGGCGTTCGCGCTGCTCCTGCGGGGGAAGGAACTTCCCGCGGTCGCCGTCTTGACGCTCGGCGCGCTGGTGAAGGCCACCGCCGGCCTCCCGCTGCTGCTGTTGGCGGTGTGGTGCATCGCGCGCAAGCCTGCCGGTGAGCGGCTCCGCGCCGCCGTTTCACGCGTCGGCCTGGTCGCCGCGATCACGCTGGCGTTCGCGGCGCCGTTCTTGCAACTGCACGACCCGACGCTCGGCATGGTCGAACTCGCCGGCCACCAGGGATGGCTCGCCCCCTCGCGGCTTGTCGGGCGGATCATGGAGGCGATCGGCGGCGGGGTTCTGGCGGGCGGCGCGCGGCTCGTCTTCGCCGCCGCGCTGCTCGCCGCGGTCGTCATGCTCGCCCGTCACGTTGCCCGCGTCGGGTCGAGGTCGGACACCTCTGGCGACGAGGTGTTCGAACTCGGGGCGGCGTGGGCCTGGTCGCTCCTCCTCCTCATGCTGCTCGGGCCAGTGCTGCTTCCCTGGTACGTCGCGTGGGGGCTGCCGTTGGTGTGGCTACTGCCCCGTGTGCCCCGCCTCGTGTTGCTCGGCGTCTCCACCGCGCTCGCTGTTTCGCAATTCACGGCAGAACCCGCCCGCTATCCCCACGCCTATAACGCGAACATCCTTATCGGTCACTACTTCATCGCGCCGCTGGTGGCCGTCGGCCTCGTTTGGCTAGCCCTTGATGGGCTCCGCCGCATCCGATCTGGGATCGCTCTTCGCGCGGGACGCGGCGGCCAGGACGTACCCGCCCCCGCCGGCAGCACCTGAGACCACCGTCGGGCCGATCCATCCGGCCAGCGGGAGACCGAGCCGTTCGAGGAGCACACCGAACAGCACCACCACCGCGATGCCGAAGGCCGGCGCAATGAGCCAGCCGTCGAGTGGGTTGCGGACCGCCCACGCCGCCCACCCGCCGCCGATCAGCGCTAGCAACGCGACCACCGCGAGCGTCGCGAGGATGATCCCCCCCGGCGATGACGGGATCAGGGGATCACGGGCAGGCGGCGCCGCCGTCACCGTCGAGGCGACGCCGTCTCCCGGCGCGGCCGCGACGAACACATCCTCACCGCGAGCGGAGAACGAGGGTGGAAGGTTCGCCGCCCCGCCGCCATCGAACGCGGTCAGGATGAATCCGACGGCTGGGCCGCCCGCTCTTGCGTGGATGTCCGCCAGGTACTGTCGCGACAGTGCGTCATATTCGGGGTTTCCGCGCACGGTTGGCTCGTCGTTGGTGAAGTTCTGCGCGGTGCCGACGTAGACGTAGGCGTCGGCGGCCCGATCCGGTGGGAGCGCGGCGCGGATCACGTTCGCCGCCCGCGTTGCCAGGAACGAAGCGGTGCCCGCGGGGGAGTCCACGATGAATACGAGCATCGTGCCCGGGGGAGTCGAGTCCGCGAGGCGGGAGGCGGCCGTCACCTGGGCTACCTCCTCCGGCGAGATGAACGTGGGCTGGCGCCCGTAGGCCATCAGTGCGCCTGCCGCCATAGCGCCGACCGCGAGTGCGGCCAGGACCCACGCGAGCCACCTGATCCGGCCGGCTACCCACTCCCAGGCGGCGACGACACCGAGACCGGCCAGGGCGGGGATCGCGAACCCGAACGTCACCATGCGATCGGGGGGGAAGAGACCGGTCGCGAATCCGATCGCCGCTCCCCCCAAGGTGACGGCCGACCACGTGAGGAGGAAGCGCCGCCGGAACCCGGTGAGCCGCCCCGTGCCTGGAACCGCGAGCGGCACCGAGAGCCACTGGACGTAGCGTGTCCACCGGTGGACGAAGCGACTGCGGTACTCGTGGACGAGCGTCGATGAGAAGCCGGCTCTGCGGAGGAAGCCATCCCTGGAGGTGTCGACGACCAATCGCGCCGGCCCGATGAGCATCGATGCCATCCCCGCGAACGAGACGACGCCGGCCGCGCCCACAGCCACGGCGATCCGCGTGGTCTCATCGCGATCCCCGACCCGCCAAGCCCAGAGGGCGGCACCGGCCAAGATCACGGCGCCGGTCGCTCCGAACACCGGATGGGCGAGGGCCGAACCGGCCAACAGCACCGCGGCCCCGGCGGTGCGGCGTCTCCCATTTTCGGTGAGCAGGAGTGCCGCCCCAAGGAACGGCACCGCCATCTCCAGGTTGGAGACGTACCCCGCAGCGAGGTGGACCGCGAACAGCCCGGAGAGGAAACCTGCGAGGGTCGAGCCCACGCGCGCCGCCCCGCGCGCGCCTGCGATCCGCCCCCGCGTGAAC
>JAXDJY010000026.1:0-2866 GCA_034667445.1 Actinomycetota bacterium
GGCCTGTGGATCGGGGACCGTTCGTTCCTCGGGGCTCGAACGGCCCATTGAGCGCTCACGCGCAGGCGACGCGCGCGTTGCCCCAGTCGGCGTGGTCGTTGTCGACCCCGTCGCCGCCGTCCAGCACCATGAGCCTCATCGTCTGCACGCCGGTGACGTCGGCGTAGGCACCCGTTGAAGCCTGCGTCCCCCGGACGACACCGCTGTCGTAGAGCTTCTTCCCGTCGCCCCACACCTGGAACTGCACCGAACCAGCATCGCCGACCTCATCGTCCACGCCGACATCCGCCTCGAACGCCGTGCAGCTCCCTCCCAGGCTCACCCTGATCATCGCCGGTGCGTGTGAGCCGAGGCCCTTCTCGAACGTTGTGCCGCCGATGGTGAGCGTGTGACCGTCGCCGGCCTTCTTCTCGCCGTTGCTCAGATCCGTCTCCACCGGTCCCCACCCGTTCGTCACGGGAGTGATCGTCATGTCGCTCACATACGTGACGGAACCTGCGAGGGACGGCGTGGGAGATGGCGCCGGAGCGGGGACCTCGTAGGCGCCAAGATCGATGACGCCGGACGCCGCGCGGGCCGAGCCGGTGGCGTCCACGGTCCCCGCCGCCGTCAGATATGCGCCGGCATCGATCGCCGGCGATCCGGGCGAGAGCTGGAAGTTCCCCGCGCCCGGATCGACGAACCTCGGATCGGCGACCACCGAGTTGCGATCGTTCCCGGTCGCGCGCACATACGCGGCGAACGTGGTGTAGGTCGTCCCCTTCCACTCCCAGGACCCGGTATCTCCGCCCCCGGGCGCGAAGTAGAGGTTGCGGTCGATGATGTTCCCGTAGGTCTGCCGGTAGCGGTTCTCCAAGAAACGTCTCGAGGAGGTCGCCACCACGATGTTGTTCTCGATGATGTTGTCCCGCGTGTTGAACTGCACGAGCAACTCGACGCCTTTGTCCTGGTAGAACGTGTTGTTCACGATGATGCAGTGCTCGGTGTTGCCACGCTTGGTGTCGTAGCCGCCGATCGCCAGGCCGATCACGCTCGCGTGATAGACGACGTTGTCCCTGGCCGTGACGTAGCTGGTGGAACGTCCGGCATGCTCGCTCGCGAACTCCATCCCGATGTTGACGTCGTGGATGGTGTTGCGTTCGACGATGATGTCGCGCCCACCGTCCACGTAGATGCCGTTGGCGCTGCGATCGGTGCCGTAGGCGGGGTTGCCGTAGGAGTCGATGTTGTAAACCAGGTTGTCGCTCACCACACCGTCGCGCGCGACGTCGACGCTGGGATCGGAGGCTTTCCCCTCGTAGCCGATCACGTCGATCCCGATGTTGTTGTTGTCGTGCACGCTGTTGTGAGTGACGGCGAATCCGGTGACGTTCCCGTTGATGACGACTGATTCGCTGGAGCCGAGCTTGCAGTCATAGACCTGGTTGCCGTCGATGGTCACCGCGTCGATCGGGTGGTCTGAATCGGTCCCGTAAACGGCGATGCCATGGGCGTCACCGCCGTTCGTGTCCTGGACGTTCGTCTCGATGTTGTGCACGCGGTTGTCCAGGATCTGGATGTGATCCGAGGCGCCGGTCACCCAGATGCCGACCGGGTCGTGACCGGCCTGCGCGGTCGTGTAGTTGCGGATCTCGAACCCCTGGACGGTCACGTAGCGACGGCCGTCGATCGAGAACAGCCCACGGAACGACGTCGGCACGGCCAACCCCGTTCCGTCGAGGATCGGATGGTCGCCGGGCGCATTGCGGAACACGATCGGGCCGTCCGTGGGGTTCCCCGACACCTCGACGTCGACGAGTTCGTGATAGACGCCGCTGCGGACGTAGACCGTCGCCCCAGGCGGAGCGGTGGAGGCGCCGTGCTGGATGGTCCGCCACGGATCCGCTTCGGACCCGGACGCCGAATCGCTGCCGTTCGGAGCCACCCAGAACGTCCGGCCGGTGGCGGCGGCGGTCCCGCTCGAACGTGTGGCGAGCGCCCAGGCGGCCGTGACCGCGAGGACCACGACGATGGCCGTGACGATCACGCCAACCGGCCTGGGTCGCATCCTCGAAGCATACGGAATCGACCGGTACGGGATCCCGAGTTCGTGCAACCCTCGTGATACGCCCCCGCCCGTTTGAGACAGTTCGTGCGATGGCCACGTTTACCTTCATCGGCGCTCCCGCGGATTCCGTCCTTCGAGGTGGGGGCGCCGAGCATGCGCCCGCGCGACTGCGCGCCCTGGGGCTGGCCGACGCGCTGGGCGAGGACGCGGGCGACCTGCCCGTGCGCATCCGCGGAGACGCGCGCGACCCCTCCACCGGCATCATCGCAGCCGATGACGTGCTCGGAACCACGCGAACCGTCCGAGATGCGGTGAACGAGTGTCTCTCGCGAGGCGCCCGGCCGTTCGTCTCGGGCGGTTGTTGCGCGATCCTGCCGGGTGCGGCCGCCGGAGCGCGAGACATCCTGGGACGGTTGGGGTTGGTCTACGTCGACGGGCATCAGGACATGTACGACGGTGGGACCTCGTCATCGGGAGAGGCTGCGGACATGCCGCTGGGGGTCGCGATCGGGGTCGGTCCGAAGGACTGGGTCGAGGCCGCTGGGGGTGCGGCCGTCTCGGCGGTCGACACGTTCCTCCTGGGATCCCGGGACCTCGCCGAGGTCCAAGAGTCCGGAGCACGTGCGGCAGACAGCTATGGGGTGACCTTCTCTCCACTCGCCGACGTTCGCGACGGTGGTCCCGAGGCACTCGGCTCCGCGGTTACTGGGTCGATGAGATCGCGCCTACAGCGGTACTGGCTGCATCTCGATGTCGACGTCCTGGACAGCGAGCTCTTCCCGGCGACCGACTACCTCCAACCCGACGGGCTGAGCTTCG
>JAXDJY010000027.1:0-7388 GCA_034667445.1 Actinomycetota bacterium
AGTCGAAATGGAGCTACTTCCAGGTCACGAGCTAGCCGCCTCTGGCCTCGACCTCGATAGCCTCTCGATCTCTCGCGCGATGCGCATGACGTCGATCTCCCCCGTCGTATCGACCGTGATGACGGGACCGATCGACATCGGCGCATCGAACTCCGCAAGCAGCTCATCGCTGAGGTCTGGGAGCACGTGGGTCGCGTGGTGACGGCCACTCCGAACACGCTCGGCGTAGCGCGCCGCAGCAAGTGCCGGCGGGCAGACGCAATTGACCTCGATGATCTGGGCGTCAAGCCCCTCAAGCCGTGTCCGTTCGTAGCCGCTGTGGGGACGGAAGTTCGCCTCGAGGACAACCTGTGGGAAGCGTGCTGCTCGTTCCCAGATCCAAGTCGTTTCCCGGGCTGTGCAACCTTCGTCACGAGCCGCGTGTTCTAGTCGGTAGGTGATTGAGAAGGATCGAGACGAGCACACGGAGGAGAACGCTCGTGCATCGCTTCGCCGCGCCTTCGAGGCGCACTACGGGAGGTTGCTCCGGATGAGCGTGCTCGTGTCGGGGAGTCTCGAGGCTGGGGAGGACCTGGTGCAGGAGACCTTCACACGTTCGGCCGAACGGATCGGGAGCGTTCCCGCAGCCGAACAATGGCCTTACCTCCGTACGGCGGCGCTCAACATCTGGAGGAACCGGATGCGCAGGCTCAGGTTGGAGCGTCGGTGGCGGCCGGAGCCGCTCGAGTCCGCTGGCCTGTCGTACGAGGATGCCGACGAAGTGTGGGAGGCGGTTCGACGACTGCCCGCTCGTCAGCGGGCTTGCTTGGTCCTTCGGTTCTACGAAGACCTCACCGAACGTGACGCTGCGTCCGCGCTCGGATGCTCCGTCGGCACGGTGAAGAGTCAGACGAGCCGGGCGCTCACGCGGCTCCGGAAGGAGCTGGAACCATGAGTATCGAAGATCGCATCCGCGATTCGCTGCATGCGCAGGCAGCGCGAGTAAAGGAGAACCCTGGTCGCGCATGGGACCGGGTAGCGGAGGGAGACGGTCCCGAACGCTTCGGGCGAAGCCAGCCGGTGGCGCGAGGTTGGCGTCGGGCGGCGGTGTTCGTCACGGCGTTCGCGGTGTTTGCGGCCTCGGGTGGCTTCGCGTGGGAGGCGTTCCGACCCTCGGACTCCGGTCCCGCACGCCGGAGTGGTGGGACGACCCTCACCGGCCCGGTGCAGCCTCCCGATTGGGTCATCGAGAAGGCGCAGCTGCTGGCGACCGCCAACAAGGATCCACACCCCGCCTCCGCGGAGTGGATCCGCACGAGCGCGGACATCATCGCGCCGGCGGTGGGCCTCACGCCCGATCAGGTTTCGGGCCGCGAATACCTCGTGGTCCTTCACGGCGACTTCACGTTCGTCACTAAGTCGTCCTACGGTGCTGTCGGAGGGCCGCCGCCGAAAGGGGAGGTCATCGCGTTCACGCTTGATCCAGCGACGCGTGATCTGCGTGATCTCTCGTACGGGGATCAAGCCGTCGACATCCCCGGCATGCACCCCTTCTCGTTGGGCGACGCGTCTCCAACCTCACCCCGACCCTCGATCTCGCCGGTATCCATCTCGGCGGCGGGGACCGTCCGGGTGCCCGGGTTCACGATCTACGCGGTCGAGGAGGGATTCGGCAGTCTTTGGGTCGCAGGTTCGAACGGCCATTCGCAGCAGATCCTTCGCTTGGACCCGGCCACCGGTGCGGTCCAACACCTCTTCCCCGCGAAGCAACTGGAAGCCCATGAGTGGGGAGGCGCCGCGCTCGCGATCGGTGGCGGGATGGTGTGGGCCGCCGCCGGATCGGAAGGCGTCGATCAGATCGATCCCACAACGAACACCATCTCGCTCCTGCCTGTCAGCACCGGCAGTGTCGGAGATGTCGCGTTCGACCAGGGCAGCGTGTGGGTGAACACCTTCGTGGACAAGGGGCGCTACGCGATCGCGAGCCTGGACCCGGCAACTGGTGAGGTGACTGGGACATCGCCGTTCGCGGCCGGCTGGTCCCAAGGTGTGTACGTGGCGGGGGGCACGGTGTGGGTCCATGAGCACGACATCGTCTCCGGTGACACCGTGTCCGGAGGCAGCATCAACCAGGTGACCCCGGGGAGCACTCGCACGGAGACGATCGGTGGCTCGTTCGCGGAGCCGGTGACCGACGGGCAGACCATCTACACGCCGTTCTCCGGCGACCCGACGGCGATGAACCTCTCGCACGGCATCGCGCAGATCGATCCGACGACCGGGGTGGTGCTGCATGCGTGGAAGAGCGATCCGATCGGCTACGACATAGCACTCGGTTCGGACGGAGCGCTTTGGTACCTCTCGGGCACCAGCAGCGGCGCGGTCCTCGAGCGCTTCAACCCGTCGACCGGCGTCACGGACGTGCGAGAGAACCTCGGCGGCAACCCGGTCGCGGTCATGGTCTCGGGTTCGACGGTGTGGGTGGTGCAGTACGACGGCTGGCTCGACCGGTTCACCCTCTCGCCGAACTGACGAGAGGGGACGGGAGGCTAGCCGCCGGCCGACACCCCGACCAGGCGGCCAATCCCGTAGGTCACCAACGCCGCCAACACGCCGATCAGGAGTTGGCGCGCGGCAGAGAACACCGGGCTGCGTCCCGTAAGCAAGGACGTCAGCGCCCCGACCGTGATCAGCGACACCGCGGCGATCACCCCTGCGATGACCGCAGCCGTCCCGCCTCCCCGGAAGAAGAACGGGATCAGCGGCAAGAGCGCGCCGAACGCGAACATGACGAACGAGGAGATCGCGGCACCCCACGGCGAACCGAGTCCTTCGTCGGGATCGATCCCCAACTCTTCGCGGGCGTGCGTATCCAGTGCGATCTTCGGGTCGCGCATCAACTCCGTCGCGACCTGCGTCGCGAGCTCGGGCGGGAACCCCTTGCGTTCGTAGATCTCTGCGAGTTCGTCCCGTTCGCTGTCGGGGTCGTTACCCAGCTCGTGGGCCTCCAGGTGGAGGAGCCGCTCCAGCACCTCGCGCTGCACCCGCATCGATACGTACTCGCCCGAGCCCATGGAGAACGCGCCGGCCAGCAGCCCCGATATGCCCGCGAGCACGATGACGGAGCGGCTCTGAGAGGCGCCCGCGAACCCCATGATCAGCGAGGTGTTCGTGAGCAGGCCGTCGTTGATCCCGAAGATCGCGGCTCGGAGCGCACCGCTCTTCCCCACTGAACCCTTGGGCTCCGAACGGCGGCCACCGCCGGGCTCGGCGTTCCCGCGATGGGGCAGCAGGTCGTTCCCCTTCTGCAGGCGCTGGCGTGCGTCCAGGATGCGCGGCAGTTCGCGCTTGGTGCGCGCGTCCTTTGGTGGCAACACCGGTTCCGCCATGAGCGCGAGCCTACGGGAAGATCGGATGACCGGTATGCCCCTTGCGGTTTCGCCACTCGCCCCAATAGAGTCGCCCTGGTTGGACGTCTCACACCTGGGAGGGTGCATATGGAACGCGGCGTGCTGGTATTCCCGGTGGCACCGGGAGTGAGCGACGAGGAGGCGGACAAGGTCTCCGCCATGTTCCGGGAACGTCCCGATGAGTACCGGGAGTCCCGGTCCCGCCTCGGGATCACCCTTGAGCGTGCCTATCTGCAACCGACACCGATGGGGTCCTTCGTGATGGCGTACGGAGAATCTGACGGAAATCCCGCCGAGACCATGGGCAAGATGGCTGCTTCCGAACTGCCGATCGACCAGGACTTCGTGCGTCTGGTGAAGGAGATCCACGGGTTCGACCTCACGACTCCGCCGACGGGAGCCCCACCCGAAACCATCGGCGCCTGGGTCGACGCAGATGCACCGCTCGGCAAAGGTCTCGCGTTCTGTGCACCCGTCATCCCAGGCCAGGAAGATGCAGGACGCCGGTTCGCCACCGAGGCGTTCCAAACCCGTCGTGACGAGATGACCGCATCGCGCAGGGCCCTCGGGCAATCCAAGGAGATCGTGACATTGCACGACACGCCCATGGGGCCGATCATCGCCGTGTACTTGGAGGGCAGGGATCCCGTTGAAGCGAACCGCAGGCTCGCTGCGTCGACGGAGCCGTTCGACCTGTGGTTCAAGGGAGAACTCGCGAAGATCTTCCCGCCGGAGATCGACTTCAGCCAGCCGCTGCCGCCGGTGAAGGAGATGTTCGACTCCGACGCGCTGGCAAGCTGACGTAGACGCAACGCCACACGCCCACGACCTGCTGGTTCGACCGGTACGTTCCGCACGGCTAGGGTTGGGGTGTCGGGCCCCCCGTGCCCGCCCGTAAGGAGGGGATCATGATCCGCCGAGCCTTGTTGGTGACCGTCGCCCTGTCGATGTCCGTGCTTGCTTTGCCGGGAGGTCCAGCGCGTGCGACGAGCCGGATCGAGGGCGTGCCTGCGTTCGGGAATGTCTTCGTCCTGGTGGGCGAGAACACGACGCTTTCGCAACTCACGACGAAGGACGCCCCGTATCAGACCTCGTGGGTGCGGCAGCACAGCGCGTGGTTCACCAACTACTGGGGGATCTCGCACTACTCGACGTCGAACTACATCGCGATGACGAGTGGGCAGTTCATCAAGTGCGAACAACTGGACGAGAAGCCGGCCACGTGCAACCAGGACGTCCCGAACATCTTCCAGCAGCTGGACACGGCGGGTACGTCATGGACTGCGTGGAACGAGTCGATGCCGGAACCGTGTTACCTGATCAACTCGGGAGAGAACCGCTTCGGAAACTCCTACCGCGTGAAGCACAACCCGGCGGTCTATTACGAGTCCATCGCCGGACCCGACTTCAGCGGCGCTGTCGGATCCGGCTCGTGCCTGACGCACGTCCTGCCGATGGGCGGCACCGGCGTCAACGACACCACCGCATTCAACGCCATGCTCGATTCGGGGTCGGTCCCGCGGTTCAACTACGTGGCCCCGAACATGTGTGAGGACGGACACGACAACTGCAAGCCGCAGGGCAATCCGATCCGTCAGTTCGATGATTTCCTGGCGCGCGAGGTGCCACAGATCATGGCCTCTCCGGCATGGAACGCTTCGAGCGTCATCGTGATCGTTTACGACGAAGGCCAGGACGGCGGGCCCGGGAAGGCCGTCAAGTTCGCGGGCGGGAACGTCCCGTTCGCGGTCATCGGCGGGCAGGTCCACAACGCGGTCTACACGGGCCTGTTCAACCACTACAGCATGCTGCGAACCCTCGAGGACGGACTCGCGCTGCCCGGCCACGTCGGGGCTGCGAGCACTGCGACAACGTTGGGCCACATCTGGAAATAGCGTTCAGCGACTGCGCCGCGTCCCTTTAGGAGAATGACCGCAGTGGGAACCGTGGCGATCATCGACTACGATGGAACGTGGCCGAAGCAGTTCGGTGCCGTCCAGCGACGTTTGCTGTCCGCGGCAGGGGACCTCGCCACCCGCATCGACCACATCGGATCCACATCGGTCTCAGGTCTCGCCGCGAAGGACGTCATCGATGTCCAGGTCACGGTGAAGGACGAACCTTCGCTGGAGGTCGCGGCGGACGCCCTGGCGAAGGCGGGCTGGATCCGGTCGGACCGCGTCTCCGGCGACCACCACTTCCCCGGGGCTGATCCACCCGAGCACCTTCGGAAGATCCTCCTCTCGCAAGGCCCGGATGAGCGCCCGACTAACATCCATGTTCGCGTCGACGGGTGGCCGAACCAGCGCTACGCACTCCTGTTCCGCGACTACCTCCGCGCGAACCAGGAAACTGCGGAAGCGTATGCCGAGCTGAAACGCCGGCTGGCGGAGTTGCTCCCCGACGACCCGGGCCGGTACGCAGACGTGAAGGATCCGGCCTGCGACCTCATCTACCTCGCAGCCGAGCAGTGGGCGACGCGGGCCGCCTGGGTTCCGTAGGCCACGCCGTCGTTCGGGGGTTGCGAAGATCGTGGCGCGAGGCTAGCCTCCGTTCGCTGAGATCGGTGCACCGCATCTGCCCGCCGACACAACTTAGGAGGCCCCCCGCATGCGTTCCATCTATCGTGCTTCAGCCGCTGCAGTCCTCGGCGCCGCCTCGCTCGCGTTCGCGTTCATCGGCACCCAGGCGCCCGCGCTCGCGGTTGGGAACCACGGCGCGTCCTCGGCCGGCTGCATCGCCCACCGGTTCCAAGACGTCCCCGAACCGAATGACATCTACTACACCCCCGGGTGCAGCGGTCACGACGAGCCGGAGCTCGACCCCATCTCGTCGGTGCCCGGCTCAGCCAGGGACCTCACGTGGACGTTCGTCCTGCCGACGGACGGGTCATCGCCGGTCTCCGCAACGGGACCAACGTTCTGGTTCGGCGGAACGGTCCGCGATCCCGACAGCCTCTACGGGCAAGCGTTCGTCGAGTTGCAGTTCTACCCCGACAGCATCGTGACGAAATGCGCCTCTAACGGCGGCTTCAACCTGACCTATTCGAAGAACAGCTACGGCGCGTGTTCGCCCGTCTGGCAGGTCCACAACAACACGGAGAACGCCGCGTTCAACGCGATGCTGGTCGATTCGAAGACGGGCAAGGCTATGACCATGCACGCCGGTGACACCATCTCCGTGCACTTCTTCACCACCCCGGCCAAGGACGGCTTCCACGAAGGCGTGAAAGACCTCACCACCGGCCGCTCCGGTCTGATCGTGCTGAACAGTCGGAAGCACGGTCCGCTCATGCCTTACTACGGGAAGCAGGAGATCGGGAAAGCACTGAAGTGGGGCTGGACGTACGGCACGCCGATGTCGTTCGTCTGGGAGATCGGTCACACCTCGCCGTACTCGAAGCCCGCGGACCAGTTCTGCTTGCCGGGCAACCCCATCTGCGACTCCTACAACGCGCCGTCATGGGCGGCGACAAGTCCGATCCTGATCAAGTCGGTGACGTTCAGCGACGGTTCATCGCCGACGGCCTGGGGGGTCGTGAGCGACTACGGCGGTACCGACGAGGTCAACCAGTTCTGCCCGACCTACGGCGGCCCGTTCTGCATCTACCCGTGGTACACAGCCACCAAGTCCGGCTCGCTCAGCTACGGCGTCGATTACGCGGACACGGCGAAGGACTTCGGGAAGGCGCTGCAGTTCCAGCCGGCCCTCGACTGCGGCGGACCGTACGGCCCGAACAGCACCTACTGCGACACGATCATCCACCCATAGGCACGATGTTCTGGTTCAACCGGAACAGGTTCTCGGGGTCGTAGGCCGCCTTCAGCCGGGCGAGCCGTTCGTACTTCGCCTCGCCGTACGCGGCTTTGACGCGGGCTTGACCTTCGTCGCCCAGGAAGTTCACGTACACCCCGCCCGTCGAAAGCGGCTGCAGTGCCGCGGCAAGGGCCAGGTTGGACGATCGGTGGAGTTCGTCTTCCGACGGGTCCATCCACGTCG
>JAXDJY010000028.1:0-4699 GCA_034667445.1 Actinomycetota bacterium
ATCGCGTCGAGTATCCGACGCGCACGGTCGATCTCCATCTCGCTCGGGGTGAACACCTCGTTCGCAAGTGCGACCTGACTCGGGTGGATCGCCCATTTGCCCTCGCATCCCAGCGCCGCCGCCCGGCGCGCGGCGCTCCGGTATCCGTCGGCGTCGTTGAAGTCTCCGAACGGCCCGTCGATCGGGCGGAGCCCTTCGGCCCTGCACGCGGCGACCATCCTGCTGATCCCGAAATGCCATTGATCGCCCCAGTGGATCTCTCGGGTGCCCGACGCGTCGGCGTCGGTGAGAACGGAGTAGTCGGGGTTCGCACCGCCGATGTTCGTGGTGCGTGCCTGCACGCTCGCCGCGTAGTCGGCCACACCGAAGACCATGGCCTCGAGACGGTCGGGCCGCGCCCGGGAGATCGCTTCGACGTTCGCCATCCCCTTCGCCGTCTCGATCAGGATGTGGATGCCGATCCGTCCTGGCTCCCATGCGTTGCGTTGCTCGATCTGATCCAAGAGCGTGGCCACGAACTCCACGTCCGAGGGTGATCCGACCTTCGGTACCAGCACGGTGTCCAAGATCTCGCCGGCCTGCTCCACGACGTCGACCACGTCGCGATAGCACCAATGGGTGTCGAGCCCGTTCACCCGGACGCTTACGGCGGTCTTCGTCCAATCGTGCGCGCGCAGCGCGTCGATGACGTTGCTGCGGGCGTCTTCCTTGTCGTCGGGGGCGACGGCGTCCTCGAGGTCCAGGAACACGATGTCGGCACCCAGCGTCGGCGCCTTCTCCATGGCACGGATGTTCGTGCCGGGGACGGCGAGTTCGCTGCGATGTGGGCGGGTCTTGTCGGTCATGTCGGGTCCTTACGCTTGCAGGGCTGGGCATCAGCGCCAGCGACGGAACGGCGGCACCGGAGCGTCCCGGCTACGCCGAACCGTACAACGCGTTCTACGGGCCGCCCGAACGGACGGCGCAGGCTTATCGCGGCAGCACCTCGTCGAACGCAGCCAGCACGCGATCGGCGGTCTCACGGTTGGCGTTCACGCCCATGAGGCCCACGCGCCAGATCGGGGGAGCGGTCGGGCCCAACCCACCGCCAACCTCGATGTTGAACTGCCGGAGGATCTTCGTCTGGATCTCCTTCCCATCGATGCCCTCGGGGACGTTGATCGCCGACAGTTCCCAGAGTTGGTGGTCGGGATCGGACAGGAACGTGTAGCCGCGTTCGCGCATCTGTCCTTGGAAATACTCGCCGGCGTCCTGGTGGCGGGCCCACCGGTTCTCGAGCCCTTCCTCCAAGCCGAGGCGGATGCCTTCGTAGAGCGCGTAATACTGCAGGATCGGCATCGTGTGGTGATACGTGATCGGCCGGTCCACCCAGTAGCGTTCCAGTTCGGCGATGTCGTACGTGTAGGGGGCCGGGTGCTTCTTCGCCTTCTGCACCGCTAGTGCGCGCTCGGAGATCGTGAAGGGCGAAAGTCCGGGCGGACAACCGAGCGACTTCTGCGAGCACGAGTAGCCGTAGTCGATGCCCCAGGCGGCGGCCTCGACCCGCTCGCCGCCGAGGGACGTCACCGCGTCGACCATGAGAAGCGCATCGGGCGCGACATCCTGGAGCAGGGCGGCGAGTTCGGGCAGGGGATAGCGAACGCCCGTAGACGTCTCCGCGTGGACCACCGCGACGAGCTTCGTATCCGGGTTCGCGCGAAGCGCTTTTTCCACGTCCTCCAGCGGGGCGATCTGTCCGAGGGGCGCCGTCACCTCGATCAGGTCGGCCTCGTGGCGGCGCGCCATGTCCGCCAGCCGGGCGCCGAAGAATCCGGCGTGGATGGCGACGACTTTCTCGCCGGGCTCGACCAGGTTCGTGATCCCGGCCTCCATCCCGGAGGTGCCGCTCGCGCTGAAGCAGAGCGACAGCCCGTCGGGGTTTCGCCAGAGCGCTTTCAGGCCGGCGGTCAGATCCAGGAGGATGTCCCAGAAGTCGGGGTCCAGGTGGCCGTTCATCGGCGCCTCCATCGCCCGCAGCACCTGGGGGTTCACGTTCGACGGTCCGGGGCCACAAAGGAGCCGCTCGCCGGGGTGTAGCGCGGGTATCGAGGTCACGAGGTCACCCATGGGTTGCCTCCCTTTCAGCGTCGTCCCGGCGGCGGGGCCCCTCCACCTGAAGCCCCACCGGCCGGGAAGTTGAATGGCGGTTCAAGGCAGGGCCGGAGTATGGCACGGACACTCCCCTCGGCGCCAGTCCGGGGTGTCCAACCCCAAGTCACATGGCAAGATGCCGCCGATGGAACCCCTTGTGCTGAAGACCCCGCGGTTGCGGCTGCGCCCGTTCGCGCGGGACTTCTCGGACCTCGAGGCGCTCAACGCCATCCAGGCCGATCCCGACCACATGCGCTTTTACCCGCATCCGTTCTCGATCGACGACACCCGCGGGTGGATCCAGCGGTGGCTTGATCACGAGGACCGCTACGGTTACGCCCTGCTCGCCGTGGAGGACGCGGCGACCGGGGAGTTCCTCGGCAACGTCGGGTTCGCCCACCAGGTGGTGGACGGCATCGACGAACTCGAGATCGGCTGGTCGATCACCCCGGCACGTGCGCGGCAGGGCATCGCCACCGAGGCTGCCGCAGCGTGTCGTGACTGGGCGTTCGCCTACCTTGACGTGGACCACGTGATCTCGTTGGTGCGTCCGGAGAACGAACCCTCGGCGGGCGTCGCGCGAAACCTGGGGATGACCGTGTGGAAGGAGACCCCCTTCGGAAGCCTGGGTTGGACCCACCGGGTGTACCGGATCGATCGCCCTACGGCGTAACGTCGATCCGTTCGATCACGACGTCTTCCAGCGGCCGGTCCTGTGCGCCGGTGCCGGTGGTGGCGATCGCCTCCACGACGTCATACCCCTCGGTGACCTTGCCGAAGATCGTGTGCTTGCCCGTCAACCACGGTGCCGCAGCCACCGTGACGAAGAACTGCGACCCGTTCGTGCCGGGCCCGGCGTTCGCCATCGCCAGGAGGCCCGGGCCGTCGAACCCGGGCGCCCCCGGGGGGCACTCGTCCTCGAATTGATACCCCGGTCCACCCATCCCCGAGCCGGCCGGATCGCCGCCCTGGATCATGAAGCCATCGATCACCCGGTGGAACACCGTGCCTGGATAGAGCGCTTCCTGCTTCGTTTGGCCGTCGCGCGGGTCTTTCCATTCGCGTCCGCCCGTGGCGAGGTCGACGAAGTTCTGCACGGTCTTCGGTGCGTGTTCGGGCATGAGTTCGACGGTGAACGAACCGCGGTTGGTGACGATGGTTGCGAGAGGCACGTGGCATCGACCTTTCGACGTCGGAAGGTCTGAGCCTATCGCGGCGGACGGTGAAGGGGCGGCTCGGCGCCGGGCCAGGGAGGTCAGGCAGGACGGAACGCGAAGCTGCGGATGATGATCTCGGCCGGCTGTCCGCCGGTCGGCGGATCCCCGCGGAAGAGCCAGAGGTTCAGATGCACGTGGGCATCCCCGGGAGCCGGGACATCGGGTCCCCGGTAGGTCCAGCGAGAGATGGCGGCGCCGGGGACCGCGTACGCGCCGAATGAGACGCTCGAGGACCGCCACGTGAACACCTGATCCGAGACGGGGGCCGTGGATGGTTGGACATATCGATGTCCGTTGCCGATGTGCTGGTAGGGCTGGACCGTGAACCCGGCGGTCGTCGGATCGGCGGGATCGCCCCACCGCGACCATTCGATATCCAGCTCGCGATGGTGGTCACCGGCGGCGTTGTCCCACGTGAAGAGCCCGAGTACCACGTTCGGGTCGAGCGCCTCCGCGTCGCCTTGGATCCGGAACCGATACGTCCCGAATCCCGTGGCGTGCGTGGACGAGATCTCGGCGCACTGCCATCTGCCACCCCGATGCGTGATCGCCACGTGGAGCCGTCCGCGAGCGTCGACCCACACGTTCCGAGCATCGTTGCTGAAGTGGTTCGGTCCGGGGCCGACCGCACCGGCGCTGTTCCCGACGTCCCATCTTTGACCCGACCACTGGATGGTCCGCGCGGACGCAGAACCTGTCGACAGGACGATGGTTGCTGAGACCATGAGAGCTACTACCGGCGTGCGCACCCTACGGAGTATCGGTCGGTACCGCCGTGCGCTGGACCCGGCTCGGCGGTTCACTCACCGGCAGCGAGTGCCTTCAACGCCTTGGGAACCGTGTCCTTCGGCGAGACCTTGTACCACGCCTGCAACACGCGGCCCCTCTCGTCGATGAGGAACGAGGAGCGGATCACGCCCAGGTACTTCTTGCCGTAGAGCGACTTCTCGCCCCAGGCCCCCCACGCCTCGGCCACCGCATGATCGGGATCCGACAAGAGCGGGAACCCCAGTCCGAACTTCTTGTCGAACGCGTTCTGATCCTCCACGGGGGAGACGCTGATCCCGACAACATCCACGTCGAGCACCGAGAAGTCCTCGCGCGCATCACGGACGGCGCACGACTGGGTGGTGCAGCCGGGCGTGTCCGCCTTCGGGTAGAAGTAGACCAAGAGCGTTCGTCCGCGGAAGTCCTCCAGCCCGACGGTTGCGCCGGACTGGTCGGGGAGCGAGAACCCAGGCGCCGGATCGCCCGGCTTCAACGTCACCATGGCTTCCAGGCTACTGCGACAGCTGTTCGGCCAGTGCGGCCGCCGTCGTCACGGGCAGCTTGCACGCGAAACGTTCGCAGAC
>JAXDJY010000029.1:0-7101 GCA_034667445.1 Actinomycetota bacterium
CGAGTTTGCCTGTCGAGCTGTAGACGGGGTGACCGGTGACCGATATCAGCGGGGCGACCTCGCGTGCGGGGCCGGGCCCTATGGCGTAGTAGGGCAGCCTGATGACGCCGGACAGGAACGCCACGACGAACAGCAGGACGACCGATGTGAGGGAAAGGAAGCGCTTCACGTGCCAGACATCCTACGGATGGCGGCACATTTCGACGGCAGCGGCGGTACGCTGCGACGGAACCGGAGGAACGACATGGCCTACGCGATCGTGATGGTGGTGGCGCTCTCGGCGGGCGCGCTGGCCTACGTGCTCACACTGCGGCGGTCGAGCCCCCGACGCGAGGACGAGTCCGGCTTCGAGTCAGGTTCGACGCCGGTGCCGTCGATGACCCCGAGCGGCATGACCGAGGCGGTGGACGGGTCGTCGTGGTCCTCCAGCGTCAGCTCGTTGCGGATCGGTGACGCCAGGGTGTCCTGGCAGTCGCGGGCCATCGGGGTCCTTGGCCTGATCGCGCTCGCGCTGGTGGGCGCCTTGACGGTCGCGATCTCGATGTACCAGGGCGTGAGCATGTTGTGGAAGCTGTTCCTCACGAAGGTTCACGTATCTCCGGGGTGAGATCGCGGATCTCGCGGACCAACAGCTGGCTGATCAGGTCGTCGTCCCGGAGGCGGCCCTCGAGGTTGTAGGTTCCGGCGAAATCGTTCATCGCCTCGCGCGTCGCCGCATCGAAGTCCCCCGAGACCGCGCCGTGGAACCGGCCGAGTGCCGTCAGCCGCGCTTGCAGATCGGCCAGGAGTTCGGGGGTCGCCTCCAGCAAGGGATCGTTGCGCACCAACATCGTGTCGTCCCAGATCTCGAACAACCGCGCCATCTCGGTCGCAGCGCTCGGATGATCGTCGACGCGGAGATCGACGTAGCGATCGTTCCCGCCGTCGTAGCCGCCCTTCTCGCGAACCACGAGGAGCGCCGCACTCTGCCTGCCCCGGCGGTCACCGCCCGCAGCGTCCCCCGCGAGGAGCGAGGCGAGGAGCTTGTCGCACAGATCGCCCTCGGTCGATGTGAAGGCCGCGGCCATCTCCGCGACGACCTCGGGACCGGTCAGGATGTTCCCCTGCGCCGCGAACCCCTTGCCCGTCACCCCGCCCGCCCACTCGCTGCAGCCGGTGCCCGTGAAGGTGGCGGCGCTGCCGGAGACATCGACGAGGCCAGCCTGCCGGTCTGGCTTGTGTTCGTCGGCATCGACAAGTCGGTCGAGCGCATCCTGCGCCGCGACGCCCGAACCCGTCAACGCGAGCCCCTCGGGGCCGTACGTGGTGTTCGCCCACGACTGGGTGGCCACCGCGCCGATCCCCGCCTTCGCCCAGGGAACGACGGCGCCGACGGCCGGGAACTTCGACGCGACGGCTACCCCCCAGTCGCCCTTCTCCAGGTCCACACCGACGATCGAGAACGTCACGCGCCTATCTCCTTCGCACCAGTTGGAACGCCGACTCGTACTCACTGAGATGTTCGAGCATGTGGCCCGCGCCCAAAACCACCGTGCGGAGTGGATCCTCCACCAGGTGTACGGGCACCTCGCACTCCTGGGCGAGCAGCATGTCGAGCCCCTTCAGCAGGCTCCCTCCGCCCGTGAGGAACATCCCCGTCTCCAAGACGTCGTGGGTCAGCTCGGGCGGAGCCTCGGCCAGCGTCCGGCGGGCGGCGTCAACGATGCCCTTGACCGGTCCCGACATCGCCTGGCGGATCTCGTCTTCGGTGAGCTTCACTTCAACCGTGTTGCCGGTGGAGAGCTCCCGGCCGATGACGATCGCTGCTTTCCCACCGGGCCCGGGGAACGCCGAGCCGATCGCGATCTTCAGTTCTTCGGCCGCCTTCTCCCCTATGGCCACGCCGTAGACGGTCCGGATGTGTTCGGCGATGGCGCCGTCGATGTCGAATCCACCCAGGGCTACCGAGTTGCCGCTCACCACTCCCCCCATCGACACCACGGCCATCTCCGAGCGGCCGCCGCCGATGTCCACGATGAGGTTGCCGATCGGTTCGTGCACGGGGAGACCCGCACCGATCGCGGCGGCCAGCGGCTCCTCCACCAAGGTGACACCTTTCCCCCCGGCGAACCGAACCGCCTCTTCGATGGCGCGCTTCTCGACCTCGGTTGCCATCGACGGCACGCACACGAGCACCCGGGGTTTGGGGAACCGGCCGGCGCTCGACTTACGGACGACCACTTCGAGCATCGCCTGCGTCATGTCGAACTCGGTCATCGCACCGTGGCGGAGCGGTCGGATCGCGAGCACGTTCCCGCTGTCGCCACCGATCCGCTCCCACGCCGCCTCGCCCATCGCCTCCACACGGCCGGTCCCGGCGTGCACGGCTACGACGCTCGGCTCCTCGAACACCACCCCGTCGCCCTGGCGGTAGACCAGGATCGTCGCAGTCCCGAGGTCGATGGCGAGGTCACGACCCATGGGTCAACTTCCCATCACCCAGTGGGCCTCTCCGGAGGTGAGCCCTTCCTTCTTCCAGATCGGCACGTCTTCCTTCAGGCGTTCGATGGCGTGACGGCACGCCTCGAACGCCTCGGGGCGATGGGGCGCACTCACGGCGATGACCACGCTTGCCTCCCCTACCCCCAGTTCGCCGGTGCGGTGCAAGATCGCGACCTTGCGTAGCTTCCAACCGGCGATGAGTTCGTCCGCCAGCTCTTCGAGGCGGCGTTCCGCGAGCTCGTTCCAGGCTTCGTAACGGAGACTGGTGACATCTCCTGCGGCAGAATGATCACGGACGGTTCCGACGAAGATGCAGGTACCGCCCGCGGCCGGATCGGCTACGAACGCCAGGGCTTCGTCCACGGACAGGGCGTCGGAGGTGACACGGGTGCGCGAGTCGGACACGCGCGCCATCCTAACGTGGGCCCGGTCGTAGCATGGCGGGGTGGACAACCCCTTCCCGACCGGCGGAGATCCGGACGCATTCAAGGATGCACCGCTCTTCCGCGAGCTGCAGCGGATCATGCAGTCCTCATCGGGCCCCGTGAACTGGGAGCTCGCCCGCCAAGCGGGGATCGCCGCGGTGGTTGAGGCGGGCGATGACCCCGAGCCGGATCCGGTGGACCTGCACTCCTTGCAAGAGGCCGTTCGCGTCGCCGAGATCCACGTCGCGCGTTTCACGGGCCTGGAACCCCCGGCGGAGCTCGCCGATGTGCAGTCCGTCCGGCGAACGACGTGGGTGAATGCGAACACCGAGAGCCTGCGCGCCGTGATGGAGCCGGCCGCCCAGCGGATGGCGGATGCACTCGAGCGTGCCGGGAACAGCGCGATCAGTGAGCCGGCATCCGAGGCCGCGGCGCTCGGCGGCATGCTCGCTCAGATGGGGCCGATCCTGCAGGGCACGCAGATCGGCTCGGTGCTCGGGTTCCTCGCGCAGCACGTGATGGGTCAATACGACATCGCCGTCCCGCGGGGCGGCGACAGGGCGCTGCTGTTCGTCGTCTCCAACATCACGAAGTTCGAGAGGGACTGGTCCCTCCAACCCACGGAGTTCCGGACGTTCCTCGCCATCCATGAGGTCGCCCACCGGTTCGAGTTCGCGCGTCCGTGGACGACCGAACGCTTCGCGCGACTGGTCGACGACTACCTGTCCGGGATGACCATCGACCTGGATGCGGTGCAGTCGCGGCTCGCTGCACTCGACCCGAACGACCCTGGTTCTGTCGAAGACGCCTTGGGCGGTGGAGCGCTCTTCGGCCCGATCATGGACGACGAACAGCGGCTGAAGCTCGCTCGGATCCAGGCGTTCATGGCCGCCGCCGAAGGGTACGGCGAGCACGTGATGCACGGTGTCGGTAGCGAGTTGCTCGCCACGTACGGCCAGATCCAGGAGGCGATGCGCCGCTACCGCGAAGGCGAATCCGGCGACCCCGTATTCGAACGTCTCCTCGGGGTGGAGATGCGGCGGGAGCAGTACGAAGCGGGCCGCGCGTTCTGCGACACCGTCGCTGAGCAGTCGGATGAGGCAACCCTGGCGAAGATGTGGGACTCAACCGAGTCCATGCCTTCCCTCCCCGAGATCACCGAACCGGTGCTCTGGCTCTCCCGGACCGTGTGAGCACGATCTCGGCGCGCGTCCGTCCGTTCGAGCGATGGGACGACCTCGGGGCAATGCAGGCCGTGTGTACGGCGCGGTTGCTGGCCGAGCCCGGGCGGGCGGTGGCGCATCCCGGGGACATCGCGTGGTTGGCCGGATGGCCCCCTCGCTCCGTTGAACAGCTCGCCGAGGTGTTCCTGCTCTGGGAGGAGGACGACGAGGTGCTGGGCTTCGCGTCGTTCGACCCCCGCGACGGGTACTTCTCGACGTTCGTCATGCCGCATCTGAAACAAACTGATGCGGAGGTCGCGTTCGAGGAAGCTGCGCTGGGATGGGCTACGCGAGACAATACGCCTCTCCTGTGGTTCGAGTTCGAGGACGAACTCGAGGCCGTCCAGCGATGGCGGGACCGCGGCTTCCGGCCCGCGGGCAGTGGGCTCGTGAACCTCACCCGCAGTCTCGAGGACGTGGCCACCGATGGCGAGAGTGACGTCAGGGTTCAGCCGGTGACCGATGTGGACGTAGAGGATCGCGCTTCCATCACGCACGCGGCCTTCGAAAACGAGAAACCGTTCGCCCAGTACGCGGCGGACTATGCCGAGTTCCGATCCTCACCGGCCTATCCGCACGGCTGTGATCTGCTGTTGCGCGACCCGAACGGCCGAGCCGCGTCGTGTTGCATCACGTGGATGGATCCGGTGAGCAAGGCAGGGACGTTCGAACCGGTCGCAACACACCCCGACCTGCACCGCCAGGGATTCGGGACTGCGCTCTTGCGGGAGGGGCTCCGCCGGTTCGCGGCTGCGGGGATGTCCTACGTGATCATCGGCGCGGACGTCAATAATCCTGGCTCCCAGGCGCTCTATCGCTCGGTCGGCTTCCTACCCGACCGCACCCTCCGCGACCACGAACGCCCCCGATAGACCACGGGGAACCGGCCCGAGCGTCACCCAACTGCCTGCGAGAGCATTCGTTCGCTATCCTTGCCGCCGATGGAGACCGTCGGAGAACTCGTTGCAGCTGCAGTGGTGGACTCGCGTGTGTGGGATGCCCACGGGCAGGAGGCCGCCGACGGCATCTATCTGGTCGGCCAGCCGGGGCCGGCGATGCCCTTCCTCATCTATCGGGCCTGGAAGGTGCCGACCGGGTTCGTGAACGAGGAGGTCCGGTTCTACGGTCCCTCGGGGCGGCTGGTGCACCGCTGGGGCCCGGAGATCAGGCGCATGGTCGGATCCATGGACCTCACCACCGAGATCGACCGCGTCGACGGCGCCGTGTTCGACGAGACCGGGACGTTCGTGGTGTCGTTCGTGATGGACGGGGAGATCGTCGGTGAGATCGAAGTGCCGGTGGCCGTGCAGGTCTCACCACAGAAGCTCGGAAAAGACACCGAGGACGGCCTCAAGAAGTCAGACGTGATCTGGGTGGGCGTCGAGGACAACGGGCGCCGGCGAACGGTGCCCGCGTGGTTCACGTACAAGAACGGCAAGATCCTGTTGGTCTCGCAGAAGGAACCGGGCCCCGAGGAGCAGACGGTCCCGGGTGTCCCCGATGCACACGAACTGGTCGTCATCACCCGGCGGAAGCTCCGCGACACGTCGCTGGAGGAATTCGTGGCTTCGCAGCGCGTCCTGGACGGGCCCGAATGGGAGGCTGCCGCAGCCGCGCTCGCCGACCGGCGGCGAAGCCGCAATGGTCCCCCCGGCGACGCGATCACGCGCTGGCGCACCAGCTGCGACATCGTCGAACTCACCCCGAGCGTTCCGGGCTAGGTGTTCAAGTCGCGGCCCAAGGCCGTGGCGACCGCGGCAAGCTGTTTCCCGAGTTCGGCCATCTCGCTCGGCACGAGCGCTTGGGGACCGTCACACAAAGCATTCTCGGGATCGTTGTGGACGTCGATCATCACCGCATCCGCGCCCGCGGCCACGGCGGCGAGCGCCATCGGTGCAACCAGGTGCCGCTTGCCCACCGCATGACTCGGATCGACGATCACCGGCAGGTGCGACTCATGCTGTGCCACGGCCATCCCGGCGAGATCGAGCGTGTTGCGGGTCGAAGGCTCGAAGGTTCTGATCCCTCTTTCACAGAGGATGATCTCGGAGTTCCCGCGCTGGGCGATGTACTCGGCAGCTTGCAACCACTCCTCGACCGTCATCGAGAGTCCGCGCTTGAGCATGACCGGTTTGTTCGTCATCCCGAGCTCTCGGAGCAGTTCGAAGTTCTGGGCGTTGCGCGCGCCGACCCTGATGCAATCGGCGATACCCGCGACGTGCTCGACCAATGAGACATCCATGACCTCGATGAGGATCGGCAGCCCTAACTCGGCGCGGCACTCCTGCAGGATCTCCAAACCCCGCTCGCCGAGTCCCTGGAAGGAGTACGGAGAGGTCCTCGGCTTGTAGACGTCACCGCGCAGGATGGTTGCGCCGGCGTCCTTGGCTGCCTTCGTGCAGATCATGGCTTGCTCTTCGGATTCGACGGCGCACGGCCCCGCGATGATCGTGAACGAGCCACGGCCCACCGGTGTCGCTCCTACCTTCACGGTGGTGGTCTCCGGATGCAGATCACGGCTGACCATCTTGTAGGGCTTACCGATCTGGATGACGTGGTCGACGCCCGGCAATTGGGTGAACGGGATCGCCTGGAACCTGGCGGTGTCGCCCACCAGACCGACAACGGTATGCACCGTTCCCCGGCTGACGAAGGCCTCGCCGCCGGCGCCTCGGACTTTGTCGCAGACCTGCTCTATGTCGGCCTCTGTGGCCTCTTGCTTCATCACGACGACCATCGCTGACCTCCTGTTTCCCTGGCAGAGGTGCCCGGGGAAACGAAAACCCCGGGTGCTTCGGCCCGGGGTCCCTGTGTGCGGTGGCTACAGGTGGCTACGCCGGGCCGGGCCCGAAGTAGAAGAACCAGTAGCGGTAGGTGCGTTCCATGTCCGGCACATGGTGACAGGGTCGGGCCACGGATGACAAGCGCCGGGCTAGGATGCGCCGATGAGCCCCCTGGCCGACGACCTCGAA
>JAXDJY010000030.1:0-2964 GCA_034667445.1 Actinomycetota bacterium
AGACGACCTCATCGCGGCTATCCGCCAGGTTGCGAGCGGGCGCTCGTTGCTCGATCCGGCCGGCACCCGGCGGGTCCTTGAACGCGTGCGTCGCGGAAGTGAGGAGCCCGATGAGCTGCGATCGCTCACCGACCAGGAGCGCAAGATCCTCAGCCATATCGCGGAGGGGATGACAAACCGGCAGATCGCTGAGGCGATGTTCCTGGCCGAGAAGACCGTGAAGAACTACGTGTCCAGCATCCTGGCGAAGCTGGGGCTCGAGCGGCGTACCCAGGCGGCGGTGCTGGCCTCGAGGCTCAACCAGCCGAAGTCACCGGACGCGTAGACCGGGGGGCTTTCACAACGCGCAGCTGAGCCGCCGGCCGGTGATCTCGCTCGGCGTGATGCGCAGGAACAGGTTCCGCTGTCCAGGTGCCCATGGCTCGAGCCGTTGGCTCCCGCGAAGGCGGATCGACTCCTCGGTGTCATCGACCGGCGCCGAGGTCCCCACCACAAGAACGCTCCACCCTACCCCCCGCGTCGCGTCCAGCTCGTCGACCTCGAACGCCATCGGGCCGACCGCGTGCTCGCCCAGGATGGCGTGCGGCGACGTCCGGATCACGATCATGTCGTTGTCGACCACGTAGTTGACCGGATGGATCAGTGGACCCGACGCGGTGTTGAAGGCGACTCGTCCGACACCGGCGTCTGCGAGCAGTCGCAGGCACTCTTCGCGGCTGAGCTCACTGACCCTGCGGTCATGGTCTCGGGCCGTCGTGTTCGTGCGCATGATGTCGCCTTTCTTGTTGACCTTCACGGACATGCCGGCTGGAGCTGCGCCTCGGGCATGTTGTCGTTCATGGGAGCCGGTACGACGAGCACCGGACAGGCCGCATGCCGGACGCAGAACTCGCTCACCGAGCCCGCCAGCAACCGTTTCATGGGACCTTTGCGGCCACTGCCCACCACCAGATAGTCCGCATTCCGGGCGATCCTCAGCAGTACCTGCGCCGGATCGCCCTCGATCACCTGGCGGGACAGAATCGGCGGCGCGGCGTCATAGTCCGTCAGGACGGACGCGACCGCGCAGTCCTGCACGTGCTGGGCCTCGGCCCTTGTCCATTCGCGGGCATCGACCGCAGCGGTGCCGCCGGGCTGCGCGTACAGACTCCATACCGTCACCACGTCGAGGGCACAGCCGCGACGGGAGGCTTCTCCCAGGGCGAACCGCAGGGCCGCCCGGGCGGCATCGCTGTTATCGACACCGACGACGATGGGTGCAACGTTGTCTTTCATGCTGGCCTCCTGACCGCATCCTGGTGCTTGGGACCCCTCGAGGATCAGTGCCGTAGGTCCGGCCGGCCGGGGACCTAAGGCCCCATGAAGACGGGCCATCGTGCCGATGTGCGAAGTGGCCCCGGGGACGAGGGTAAGGGATGTGAGGAGCACCAGGCTCCCCCGTTCCGCCAGGAGATGTCATGACCACAGTGCAGAGCCACAAGACACCGGTGGTGGCCGGTCAACCCGATGTCACCATCAGCCACGACCAGAACACCGTCCACCCGGCCGTCCGCTACGTGTGGGGTGGTTTGCGGATCGTCATGGGGGTCACGTTCCTCTGGGCGTTCCTCGACAAGCTCCTTGCGCTCGGCTACTCCACCGGAGTGGACTCCACAACCGGGGCGGTCGACCGGTTCGGTCCCGCCGCGTGGATCCACGGTGGGAGCCCGACCGACGGCTTCCTCGCCTTCGGCGCCAAGGGACCCTTCGAGGGCTTCTACCACGCAATCGCCGGAACCGCCTTCGCGGACACCATGTTCATGGCCGCCCTGCTCGGGCTCGGCGTCGCGTTCTTGTCGGGAACGTTCATGCGGATCGCCACCGTCGCCGGCGCGTTGCTCTACCTGATGATGTGGAGCGTCGTGCTTCCCACAGCGAACAACCCGCTGTTCGATGACCACACCATCGGCTTCTTCGTCGTGATCCTGCTCGGTCTGTACGGCACCGGCCGCTACCTGGGTCTCGGCAACTGGTGGGCGAAGCAGACCATCGTGCAGCGCTTCCCGATCCTGAAGTAGTCGAAAGCGCAACGGTGGGTCGACCCTCCTCGACCCACCGGATACCAAAGCACGGTGCGCCGGCAACCCCGGCTCACCGTGCTTCTGCTATGTCCAGGCCAGCAAGCGGAGCTGCGGATCGAGACCAATCGGGCATCTAGACTCTTCGGTGTGACCGAGTACGAGGAACCCCTCGAGTCCCTGCTCCGCCGCGTGCTGACCCGGGTCGAAGGCGTCGTCGCGGCCGAGGGCCGGGTCCGGTCGCTGCTCGACGCCGTGACCGCGATCGCGGGGAACCTGGATGTGCGGCAGACCCTGGAACGCATCGTCGCCGCGGCGGCCGACCTCGCGGCGGCACGCTATGTCGCGTTGGGGGTCATCGACCACGAGGGCGAGGGGTTGTCGGAGTTCATCACCCACGGTGTCAGCGAACAGGACGCCACCAGGATCGGACCGCTGCCTTCGGGACATGGGATTCTCGGACTGCTCATCAGCGAGCCGAAGCCCCTGCGGTTGCACGACCTGAGGGACCATCCGAAGTCATACGGCTTCCCCGAGAACCATCCTCCGATGAGCTCCTTCCTCGGGGTCCCGGTCCGGGTCGGTGAGCGGGTCTTCGGCAACCTGTACCTGACGGACAAGTTCGGCGGTGGCGACTTCTCGGACGAGGACGAGCACGCCGTGATCGCGTTGGCCGCCGCTGCGGGTGTCGCCGTGGAGAATGCGCGGCTGTACGGAACGGTCCGCCGTCGCGAGCAGTGGCTGGACGCCAACCTGCAGATCCAGCAGGCCTTCCTGCGCAAGGTCGACCTCGACACCGCCTTGCACCTGGTCAGCTCCAAGGCCCGGGAGGTCCTCGGAGCCGACGTAGCCATGGTCGTGCTCGAGCAGGACGATGCGACGCTCCAGGTGCGGGCGGTCGACGGTG
>JAXDJY010000031.1:0-4802 GCA_034667445.1 Actinomycetota bacterium
TGCTGTTATTCAATCGAACCCTCATGGTGTTCCAAGTGGTGGTTGGGCCCGTGACCGCCGAGATCTCGGCCGGCGGGGCCCGCGCCTCCTCCACCGCGGCGAACCTCAAACCCCCCAGCGGCTCCAAGCGATAGGGCGGGCAGTAGGATAGGCCCGGCCCCCGCGGCCATCCCCACATGTTCAATATCGGAACCCCAGAGATGGTGCTCATCGCGTTCATCGCCCTCGTCGTCGTGGGGCCGCAACGCTTGCCGAGCTTGTTCCGGCAGATCGGACGTGGCCTCGCGCAGTTCCGCCAGATCCAGGACGACGTGAAGGACATGGTGAATCTGGATCAATACATCGACATGAAGGATCCCGAAGGCGACTTCATCAAGCCGCCGGCGCCGAAGCCCACGCCGCACCGGAGCCGGGTCGCGACGGAGGATGGCGCTGACCCGGACGCTGCTGATAGCGCTTGGGATGCCGGTGACGACGGGGATATGGACGACGTACACCTCGAGCCGCAGACCGGGAGCGCAGTGGCAGACGCCGAACCAACCGGCTTCACGCCGACTCCGGTACCCGAGGACGACGAGCCCCCCCCGAGCGCCCCATGACCGTCATCCCGAAGTTTCGCCGCAAGGAGCCAACCGTTCGAACGGGCACGATGACCGTGATGGAGCACCTTGAGGAGCTCCGCAAGCGCATCGTTATCTCGGCGCTCGCCATCCTGGCGGGCGCGGTCGGAGGATGGTTCCTCTACAACCGCGTGATCCTGTTCATGCAGCGCCCTTACTGCGACTACGTGAAGTCGGTCGGGAAGGGCCAACAACCGGTCGGAGGCTGCAAGCTCATCTTCACCGGGCTGCTCGACGGGATGCTCGTGAAGATCCAGATCGTGTTCTACTTGGGGTGCGTTCTCGCGCTCCCTATCCTCCTGTACCAACTCTGGGCGTTCATCGTCCCAGGGCTCCATCAGCGCGAACGCAAGATGGTGTTGCCTTTCATCGCCAGCTCGGTCGTCCTCTTCGCCGCCGGCGGGACCGTTGCCATCATCACGCTGCCGAAGGCGTTGCAGTTCCTCCTGGGCTTCAACAACCCGGAGGTGGCGTCGCCACTTATCTCCGTTACCCAGTACGTCACGTTCTACGTCTTGGTGGCGATCGCCTTCGGCGTGTCGTTCCTGTTCCCCGTCGTGCTGGTCTTCCTGGAGATCGTGGGGGTCCTGCACACGAGGCAGCTGCGGAACGTGCGTCGGTTCGCCGTGTTGGGGATCGCGATCTTCGCCGCGGTCATCACCCCGAGCTCGGACCCGTATACGATGCTCGCGCTCATGATCCCAATGGTGCTGTTCTACGAGGCCGCTATCATCGTCGGTCGCCTCATGAAGAAGTAGGAGCCTGATGGCAATCAAGGGAAAGAAGTCCAGGTCGAAGCCGAAGGCACCCGCCCGTGCGCCACGGCGCGAGATCGTCGAGCTGCCGACCCCTTTCCTCCAGCGCCGGGCCGTCCAGCTGGTACTGGCGCTCATCGCCGGCCTCCTCATCTTCTGGTTCGGGGTGTGGCTCACGAATGGACTGCGGGTTGAGAACAACAAGAAGAAGGCGACCGCCGCCCAGGCCGTGAAGTCCGTTCAAGCGTCGAAGCGGCGCCTCGCGGTGCAGTCGTGGAAGGGGACCGTCGATACCGCCATCGGGACCATCGGCACCGCCCCGACGGGACCCGGCAACCCGGCGGTCTTCGCCGACCTCAGCACCGCGACCGCGGCGCTCGGCAAGGGGACGGTCCCGTCGGGCCTCTCCGACACCGTCAAGGCTGCAGGCACCGACGCCAAGGCTGCCGAGAAAGCCCTCAACGGTGTCGACATCCCGACGAAGATCGTGCAAGGGAAAGGGTTCGACGTAAGCACCACGAACAGCCTCATCGGGTCGAAATCCCAGATGCTGGCAGCGATCGATCTGTACAACCAGTCGGCGACGCTGACGCAGCTCGGGGCGGATGCGACCGGTGCCACACGAACCCGGCTCGCGGCCCAGGCCGCCGCACTGCAATCCTCGGCCGCTACCTTGTTCAACGACGGGTGGCGCCAATTGCAGGAGGCCCTCGCGTCGGTCGGCATCTACCCGCCCCCTCCGTCCGGCGCGCCGCCGGTGCCGGGTGGGGTCGGCAGCATCCCGGCGGGGTCCTAGTCCCGCCGTGCCGGCCGTCCCGAGCGTTGTGGTGGTGGCGAATCCCACAGCGGGGCACGGACGCGCCGGCTCGCTCGTCGGCAAGGTCGCAGGTCTCCTGCACGACGCCGGCATCGAGCACGAGATCCGCGTATCAACCTCGGCGGCGGACCTCACGCGTTTGGCCCGGGAGGCGGGGGAGCAGGGTGTTCGGATCGTGGCTGTGCTCGGCGGCGACGGTAGCGTGCATCTTGCGGCCAACGGCGTCCTCGGGACGGGCGCAGCGCTGGCGGTCTTGCCCGGTGGCACTGGAGACGACTTCGCCTCCAGTATCGACACAGGGAAGTTGCCGGCGGCAGTCCGGCTGCTGTTCGAACCCTCGATCGTGCAGATGGACATCGTGAAGCTCTCGTGCGGAGCCGAGGTGCAGCACTACGTGAACATCGCGGGGGCTGGGTTCGACTCCGACGTGAACGAGACGGCCAACGGGATGCGCGTCCGGCTCGGGACCACGGGGACCTACATAGCCGCGGTGGTCCGAACCCTCCCCAAGTTCCGGCCCGCTCGGTTCGTCATCTCCGTGGATGACGAACATCTTGACGTCGAAGCAATGCTCGTGGTGGTCGGGAACGCTCCGGCATACGGCGGCGGGATGCGGGTGCTCCCGGAAGCGCGCATCAATGACGGTCTCCTCGATGTCTGCGTGGTCACGGCGCTCAGCGCGCCGGCCTTCCTTCGAGCCTTCCCACGCGTCTTCAGGGGCACCCATACCGACCACCCGAACGTGGTGATGCTTCGTGGCACCCAGGTCCGCGTCGAGGCGGACCGTCGGGTTCAGGTTTACGCTGATGGAGAACGCATCGGTCCTTTGCCGGCCGTACACGAACTGATCCCGGCGGCCCTGCCAGTAGTCGTGGGCCCTCAAGCGAAGGTGGTGTGATGAAGAACGGCGTGCTCTTGATCCATGCGTTCCCGTTGGACGCGCGGATGTGGGACGAACAGATCGATCGCTTCGGCGAGGCCCTCACCGTGGTGGCCCCCGATCTCCCCGGTTTCGGCGGCAGCGCGGCGCCCGGTCCGGTCATGACCATGCAAGCGGCCGCGGAGCGGTGCCTGCAGGCACTAGACGATGCCGGACTGGATCAAGCGATGGTGTGCGGATTGTCGATGGGCGGCTACGTCGCGCTCGAACTCTGGCGCCGGGCACCCGCGCGGTTCGCGGGATTGCTTCTGGCGAATACGAAGGCAGGTGCCGACACATCGGAGGGCGCGGAGGGCAGACGCAAGCTCGCTGCCCGACTCACCGAAGAGGGCAGCTGGTTCATGGTCGAGGATCCGCCTCCCTTGTTGACACCCGCCGCCCCCGAGGAGTTATGGGCGCGCGTGGCGGCGTTCATCGCCGAACAGCCAGCCTCCTCGATCGCCGCCGCCGCCTTGGGGATGGCCGAGCGCCCCGATTCGACGGGCGATCTTGCGGGCATCACCGTTCCGACACTCATCATCACGTCGGAGTCCGACACCCTGATCCCGCCGGATGTCACGTCCCCGATGGCGGAGCAGATCCCCGGTGCGGAGCTTGCGGTGATCCCACGAGCGGGACACCTCTCGAACCTCGAGGCCCAACAAGCCTTCGACGATCTGCTCACCCAACATCTGCGCCGCTGCGGTCTGCTGGTCTAAGCGGCCGGAACGGGCCTCGCCCGTAGACTGGCTCCATGCCCACTCCGGAGTCGTTCGCCGAGCAGTTCTCGTTCCCGCTGGATCCGTTCCAGCTGGAGGCGATCGACGCTATCCAGGACGGTCATTCGGTGTTGGTGGCAGCACCCACGGGCAGCGGCAAGACCGTCATCGCGGAGTATGCGATCGAGCGCTCCCTTGACCTCGGGGGAAAGACGTTCTACACGACGCCGCTGAAAGCCCTCAGCAACCAGAAGTTCGGGGATCTGGTTGCCAAACACGGAGCCGAAAGCGTCGGCCTGCTGACGGGTGACAACACGATCAACTCCGAGGCCCCGGTGGTCGTCATGACCACGGAGGTGCTCCGCAACATGCTGTACGAACGGAGCGACACGCTCAATGGCTTGATGAGCGTTGTCATGGACGAGGTCCACTACCTCCAGGATCCCTACCGCGGCGCGGTGTGGGAAGAGGTGCTGATCCATCTGCCCCTCAGTGTCGGCATGGTGTGTCTGTCCGCGACCATCAGCAACGCCGAGGAGTTCGGAGAGTGGATCGGCACACTGCGTGGCGAGACCCGGGTGGTGATCGAGGAGCGTCGACCGGTGCCCCTGGAGCACCACTACCTGGTCGGGCGCCGCCTGCATCCCATGCACATCGAGCAGGACGGCGTCCTCCTGCCGAACCCCTACGTGGTGAGCCTGGATCAGAACGAACTGAAGACCAAGACCTACTACCGGCGGGGGAGCGGCACCGCGCAGCACCAACACTCTTCGAGGCCCCGGGAGGGGCATCGGCGGGTGTACGTCCCAAGACGCGAGGAGGTCGTCGAGGTGCTCGCCGAGGCAGGGATGCTGCCGGCCATCTACTTCGTCTTCAGCCGTGCGGGGTGCGACCGAAGCGTGAAGTGGCTCCGCGAGTCGGGCGTGCGCCTGACGACCAGCGGGGAGGCCGACCGGATCCGCGAGATCGCCG